>CALXGL010000108.1 GCA_944387825.1 uncultured Oscillospiraceae bacterium
TCCATGTTGATGCCGGCCTTCGTCGAGCCGACGTTGACGGAGGAGCAGACCAGCTCCGTCTCGGCCAGGGCGCGGGGAATCGAGCGGATCAGCCTCTCGTCCGCGGGGGTCATGCCCTTCTGCACCAGCGCGGAGAAGCCGCCGACGAAGTTGACGCCCGTCTCGCGCCTCGCGTCGTCCAGGGCCTTGGCGAAGCAGACGTAGTCCTCGCAATCGCTTGCGCCGGCGACGAGGGATATGGGCGTGACGGAGATGCGCTTGTTCACGATGGGGATGCCGAACTCGGCCTCTATGTCCTCGCCGACGCGCACAAGGCGCTCGGCCCTGCGGGTTATCTTGTCGTAGCTCTTGCGGCAGGCGGCCTCCGGGTCGCCGTCGCAGCAGTCCAGAAGCGAAGTGCCCATCGTGACCGTGCGCACGTCCAGGTGCTGCTGGTCTATCATCTCAATGGTCTCGAGTATTTCACCGCGGTTTATCATGCGTTTGACCTCCAACTGCCGCGGGCGCTTCCGGCGGCGTTGATTTTCGTAATTCATCGGGGCGGGGCTTTGCCCCGGCCCGATACCTTATCTTGCGCCGTGGCGGCGCAACCGCCTCGCCGTGCGAGGCGAGGGGGGTATCGCGGCATTTATGCCGCGTATCCAGGGGGGACATCGTCCCCCCTGGAAATCAAATTTTGTGCATCGCATTAAATATATCCTCGCGCTGTATGCGTATCTGTATCCCGTGCTCCTCGCCCTCGGCGGAGAGCTCGCCCGCGAGCTCGGCGAAGGGCACGGTGCAGCCCGAGGCGTCCACGAGCATTATCATGGTGAAGTAGTCCTGCAAAACCGTCTGGCTTATGTCCAGCACGTTCACGCCCCGCTCGGCGAGCAGGCGGCTGACAAGGGCTATGATGCCCACGCGGTCCTTACCGATGACTGTAACTATAGCTTTCATTTTGCTTCCTCCTCAGACATGGCGCCGAGCTCGTCGAGGTTTTTCTCAAAGGCCGGCATGAATTTTTCAAGGAAATAATCCGCCTCGCGGAGATTCATACTCTTTATGCGCTCCAGGGTCTGCCGCTCCGCGGAGAGAAATTCAAGGTTGCCCGCCTTGCGCTCCTCCACGCACTTGATATAGGCGCTCAGCCGGTCGGCGCATTTCAGCAGAGGTTTCAGCTCTCCCTCCACTTCCCCGCTTACCAGCGGTCCAAACTCGCCCTGCATCTCCACCGGCAGCATATTGACCAGCTTATTTGAAGCCACGCGCTCCACCTCCTGGTATGCGCGCGTGATATCCCGGCCGTGGTATTTTATCGGCGTAGGCATGTCGCCGGTCAGTATCTCCGGCGCGTCATGGTAGAGCGCGGCGCAGACGAGCGTGCCGACGTCGCAGGGCCTTTTGAATATGTCGCGGCGTATGAGCCCCAGCGCGTGGGCGAGCACCGCGACCATGTGGCTGTGCTCCTGCACGTTTTCCGGTATTGACGAGCGCATCAGGCCCCAGCGCGAGATGTAGCGCATACGCGAGATAAGCGCGAAAAAGTCCGACATGGTAACACCTCAATTCAATCGGGGACGCCGGGCCGGCCGAGCGCCGGATCGCCCACGACCCTCTTTGACTTCCAGCGGCCGGAAAAATACCTCGGGAACGCCAGCAGACAGCCAAGGCCCCAGCCGAAGGGGATATTCCACCAGCAGGCCTGCGCGCCGACGCCGAGCGCATAGACCATCGTATAGCTGGCCGCAACGCGCAGGGCCAGCGTGGAAAAACTCATCATACTCGTCCAGATGACGTCTCCCGAGCCCTGCAGTAGGCCGCTTGCGGGCATATACGAGGCGAAGAGTATGATGCAGATGCTCATGAAGCGCTGGTACTCAACCGCCTGCTCAAGCGCTTCGCCGCTGAGTGAGAAGAGCCGAGCGAAATCCGGCGCAAGGACAAAGAGCAGAGCGGATATGCACAGGCTCATGCCGCAGCTCATCGCCGTCCCGGCCTTGAAGCCCCTGTGGACGCGGTCATATTTCTCCGCGCCGACGTTCTGCCCCGTGAAGCTGGACATGGCGTTGTTTATGCCGAAAATGGGAATGAGCGCATAGCTCTCCATGCGGTTTCCGGCGTTGAAGGCGCTCATTGTCACCTGTCCGAAGCTGTTCACAAGCCGCTGGATGAACACATTGCCCAACGAGACCACGGCCTGCTGTATGATGGCCGGAATGCCCAGCTTGAGGCAGACGCGGAACTTGCCCGTGTCGAAGACAAATTCGCTGCGCCGGAAGCGGAAGATAGGGTAGCGGCGGAACATATAGAAGATGCTGAAGGCCGCGCAGACCGCCTGCGCAATCACCGTCGCCACCGCGACGCCCACGACGCCCCAGCCGAAGCTTATCACGAACCAGAGGTCAAGCACCGTGTTGAGCACGGCGCTTACAATGAGGAAATACATGCTCGCGCGCGAGTCGCCCACGGCGCGCAGTATGCCGGCCACGGCGTTATATATGTACTGAAACACGAGGCCAACGGCGTATATCGCAAAATACTCAATAGCAAAATCCCGGCTGGCCGCATCCGTCACTCGCATCAGCCCCACGACCAGCAGCTGCGCGCCGAGGCAGCCGCCCAAAGCCAGCAGAGTGCCGAGCGAGGCCTGGGTTATGAGCAGAGTCGATGCCGCACGCCTCAGCTCATGCTCGCGCTTCGCGCCGTAGAGCTGGGCAATCAGCACGCCTCCTCCATTTGAAAGGCCTATGGAGATGGCCAGGAAGAGGAATATGAGGGACGTACACGAGCCCACGGCGGCGAACATGGCGTCGCTTATCGCCTGCGTCGCGCCGCCGTAGCGGCTGACCACAATGCTGTCCACCGTGTTGTAGAGCTGCTGTAAAAACTGCCCCGCCATGATTGGAAGCGAAAAGAGCAGCAGCTCCTTCCACTCCGTACCGACAGTCATATCCCGCCGCGCGTCCATTTCACACCTCCCCGCCAGAATTCGGCCCCGCTTTGAAAACGGGGCGCTGTTTTTCTATAATAACACTCCGTTCGCAGTCTGTAAAGCCATTCTAAGCACATGCGGCCCGTTTCACGTCCAAAACGCGCAAATATCCCCCGGCCCGGGCCGGGGGATATTCCTCATGTATTTCATATTGCGGATAAACGGCCGGCGTTTGCCGCCGAAAAGCGCGCGGACCGTTTGTTCGGGCGTATTTACCCGGCGGGAAAGAGGCCGAGCGCGAAGCGCTCGAGCCCGGCGCGACTGAGCGCTGCGCCGCCGTTTTCGCCGCTCGCCGATTCGGACCCGGCGCGGAGGTGGACAAGCAGCCAGCCTGTCTCCGACTCGGCGAAGATGACAGAGTAGTGCCCGCCCATGCCCAGGAACAGTTCGTCGCCGCCGTCAGACTCGAGCGTCCACTGTTCCATTTCCTCTAGGCTTGCGAAAAAGCCGGCCCGGACGGGCATCGCGCCCTTCGCGGTGAAGTAGACGTGGTAGTTTGCGTATCCGCCGTCCTCAAGCGTGAAGGCGTCGTTGTAGACGAAGCTGCCGGTGTCGTAAAGCGTGCCGCCCGCCTTCGCGGCGCGGCCGTCGTGCGCTGGCAGCCGTCCCTCGAGGCCGAAGGCGGTGCGGTCTTCAAGTTCCTCGGCATTCTGAGGAGCGGCGAGGCCGTGGGCCTTACATATTTCAGAGAGCCTTTCGACGCCATCCTCCGTCAGCGCGCCCATATTCCAGGCCCCGGAGGGCAGGGCGTCGCGCGCGCTTTCAAACTCCTCGTAGCTCTCATAGGCGGCGCTCATGTCGTTTTCCGCGAGATAGGCCTCCCACTCGGCGAGGGCGGCAGCCTCGGCGGAGCCCGCCGGACAGGCGGCCATGACCTCGGCCGTCTCTCCGGCGCTCGGCCAGAAGGCCTGGCCCTGGGCGGCGTCCCTGAGGCCGAAGCCTACGGCCAGCGCCGCCGCGCTCAAAATCACCGCGACGGCGGCGGCTATGAGCAGCGTTTTAAAGCCCTTGCGGGGTCTGCTTTTATGCATACTTTCCTCCTTTATTTTGCGCTCCACCGCCTCGCGGAGCCCATCAGGGCAGGCCTCCGGCGCGCCGGGAAGCGTCTCAAGCTGCGCGTTTACAAGCAGCTCTGAAATTTTAAGGCGCATATTCAGTCCTCCTTTATGAGCTCGGCGCGGAGCCTTTCGCGGCCCCGGCGCAGGCGGGATTTGACGGTGTTCGTGTTCATGTCGAGCAGGAGCGCTATCTCGGCCGCGCTCTGCTCGTAGAAGTAGTGCCGCAGAAAAATCTCCCGGTCGGGCTCCGGCATTGCCAGCACCGCGCTGCGCGTCCGCTCCGCCAGCTCGCGTTCGGTGAGCTCCGATTCCGGCGATGGGGCGGCGAGCTCGAGCGCGTCGTCCTCGAGAGTGGCGCAGAGCCGCCGCCTGCGCAGCGCGTCGCGGGCCTTGTTGCGGGCTATCCCGGCGAGATAGGCGCGCACGGAGCCCTCCGGCACGCGCGCGGCGTTCCGCCAGAGCGCGACGAAGACGTCCGCCGCCGCCTCCTCGGCGTCCTCCGGCGGCAGGCCGGAGAGCATGTTGTTCACGATTGCGGCGACGTAAGCGCCGTAGCGCGCGACGAAGAAGTCTATTGCTCCGCCGTCGCCGTGCCTGAGCGCCGCGAGCGCCCTCGCTTCATTCTCCAAGCGGCAAACCTCCCTTCGAAAAGCCGGCTTTCGTCTATATAGTCGCGCTAAAACCGGTTTCGGGTGCAAAAAGCGCCCCGCAGTTTTGCGGGGCGCCATAGAGCTCTCTCAGTCGTATTCGCAGATGAAGCCTGTCTGTCCGGAGTAGATGGACGGGT
>CALXGL010000109.1 GCA_944387825.1 uncultured Oscillospiraceae bacterium
ACTGCATGAGCGAGCTCGTGAGCCTCCGGGGCATACACGCGCACTACGGCGTGGAGTATTTCTGCCCCGGCTGCGGCGAGCGCTTCGCGGGCTACAACGACCAGATGGTGCGCCGGCAGATAGAGTACGCCCGCCGGCTGACGCACACGCTCGGCGCAAGCGCCGCGAAGGAGCAGCTCAAGGAGAGCAAAAACGGAGTAAAGGACCTGCTTTGAGCAGCAAAAGGAGGAAAAACAATGTCTGAAGAAAAGAAAAGCGCCCCGCTGAGCGACGAGGAGCTCGACAAGGTCGCCGGCGGCTACAGCTACTGGCCCGACGCGAAGCGCGGCATCGGCCAGATGATTTGCCCCAACTGCCTATGCATTTTCGACAGCCCGGACGGCGACGTCACCTGCCCCGCCTGCGGCTATCCGGAAAAGCGTTAAAGAAGTACGAAAATCTGAAAGGAGTTTGAACCATGTCCGAGGAAAAGAAGAACGTCCCTCTGAGCGACGACGAGCTCGATGAGGCAGCCGGCGGCACCGGCCTCATCATCGATTCGCCGACGTATACCTACGCGCCCAGCGTGTGCAGCAAGTGCGGCGGGGCCATGATGAAGTCGATACGCATGGCAAGGTGCACCAAATGCGGCTGGACCGTCAGCATCGTGCATAACGCCCCTGATTTTATCTGATAAGGAGAAAAAGCATGTCCAAAGAGAAGAACGTCCCCCTGAGCGAGGATGAGCTCGGCGAGGTCGCGGGCGGCGGCGTCATAGCCTGCTCCGCCGGGGCCAATCCGCAAACCATGGAGGTTATAATGAATTTCGTCGGCGCCAACGCGGATTTCATGGAGGTCATAATGAACTCCACCGGCGCCAAGCCTACCTGCCCCGTCTGCGGCGCCGCGACAACTCTCGACCCCGCAACCGGCAAGCTGACCTGCCCCACCTGCGGCTGGACAAAGGCCTGAGCCCTGAAAATATCCAAAGCCCGCCCGGCTGAAGCCGGGCGGGCTTTTCGCTTTAAGTCATTCCGGATATGGGCCGCGCGTTCCATTAAAGCTTCCCGTTTGCCGGGCGTCGGAGAGCAGCCTGGGCAGCTCGCGGTCTATCAGCAGAGACGCAGCGCCGCGTGCGCAGTTGTCCTGACTTTTGGCTGCGGACAAATCGACATTATGCACGCAAAGACGCTCCAGACGGCTGCATATAGCATCCAGAAGTTCTGCGCCAAATCTGTTTGCTGTGCGTCCTCCGAGGATGAACCGTGTTATATCCAGTGCATTTGACAGGTTAGCAATGGCAAGGGACAATTCGTCGGCAGCGTGTTCCAGCAGGGAGGCGGGAACCTTCTCGAGCGGGGCTGAGAGCAGGTCAACGCCGAAGTCCGATTGGGCACGCCCATAAAGCTGGTGTTCAAGGTAACCGTAACCCGAACGTGCGGAGAAGTTCTTGTCCCATACCATGTAGGCTATCTCGCCGCAGGAGAAGCTGCCGCCGCGGCGCAGCGCGCCGTCGAGTATCAGCCCCGCGCCGACGCCGCCGCCCAGCATGATATACGCCAGATCCTCGCCCTCGGGCAGCTCGCGCGCACGGTACTCGGCCACGGCCGCGCAGTTCACGTCGTTCTCCAGCAGCACGGGGAGGCCCAGTGCGTCCTCCAGAGCGGCGCACTCGGCGCTCAGGTCCTCCTTGGACATGCGCCCGTACAGGCCGGGGACGGCCTGGTAGCTTATCCTGCGCCTGGCCCCGTCCACAGAGGCGGGAAGGGAGATGCCGAGGCCCAGCACCTTGGCGAGGTCCACGCCCAGCTCGCGGACGCGGCGGCTAAGCTCGCGAGCTATGAGCGTGGAGACGTCGGTGCGCAGCTCCACCGCCGTGCGGCGAACGGTCTCATAGTTGAGGTTGACAAGCGAAAGCTCCAGCACGCCGCCATCGTAGGACGCGCCCAGGGCATAGGCCGACTCCGGGACGAAGCAGTACGCCCCGGCCCTGCGCCCCGGCTCCGGGCTGTCGATGGAGCCGGCGGGGCGGATTATCCCGCGGCTCTCCAGGAATTCGAATATCTTCAATATGGTCGTGCCGGAAATGCCCGTTTCCCGCTTGATCTCCGTGCGGGTGACGCGCTGCCCGGCCCTGGCCTGTATGGTCTGATAGACCAGCATCCTGTTCTGATCCTTCATGTCTGCGGAAAGGACTGCCTTCATCGGTTTTCCCCCGGATATAAAATTATTTTTTCTGCCTATGACCTAATTTTATAACTCAATTATCAAATTGTAAAGAGTCAAAAGCGTTTGTAAAATAATTATATAATTTCAAATTAATCAAGATTGACATTTGTGCTTGTTTGTGATAATTTAATAATTAAGTAAGAGACTTAATTAAATCATGCAGGAGGCAGAGAGATGCGCGAGTTCAAGACAGCAGTGATAGGCGCGGGCAGCACCTATACGCCGGAGCTGATAAGCGGCTTCATAGAGCGGGCAGAGCGGCTTGGCGCGAGGAGCTTCGCCTTCTGCGACACGGACATGGAGCGAGGGGAGATCCTCGCCGGAATGGCCCGGCGTATGTTCCGCAGGGCGGGCGTCAGCGTGGAGATAGAGGCGACCGGCGACCTGCGCGAGGCGGTGCACGGCGCCTCCTATGTCCTGGCGCAGATCCGCGTGGGCAAGATGCCGGCGCGCATACTCGACGAGAAAATCCCCCTGCGGCACGGTCTGCTGGGGCAGGAGACCACGGGCCTCGGCGGCCTGAGCTGCGCGCTGCGCACCATACCCGTCGTGTACGGCATACTCGAGGCGGCGGAGGAGCTGGCCGAGCCGGGGGCCTGGCTCATAAACTTCTCCAACCCCTCCGGCCTGGTGGCCGAGGCGCTGCTGGGCCGCCGTCCGGACGCGAGGGTCATCGGCCTGTGCAACATACCAGTAAAGATGCGCAGCGCCGCAGCGGGCCTGTTGCGCATGGACGGCCTCGCCGACTGCGACTTCGCGGGGCTGAACCACCTGTGCTGGATGACGGGCGTGTTCAAGGACGGCCGCGAGCTGCTCTCGGACATACTCAGCCGGCCGATTGAAAGCTCCGGCCTGAACAACATCCCGGACATGGAGTACACCCCCGCGCAGCTGCGCGCCATAGGCGGCTTTCCCTGCGGCTATCTCAACTACTACTATTTCCGCGAGGAGATGCTCGCCAGATGCATGGCGGAGGAAAAGACGCGCGGCGAGGTCTGCCTGGAGCTGGAGCGCAGGCTGCTGGAGATATACGCCGACCCCGCCGTGGATACGCCGCCCGAGCTGCTCAAAAAGCGCGGCGGCGCGATGTACTCGCAGGCGGCGGTGTCGCTGATAGAGGCGATAGAGCGAGACAGCGGCGCGGAGCACGTGGTGAACGTAAGAAACGGCGGGATGCTGCCCATGCTCGCGCCGGGCGACGTCGCGGAGCTGCGCTGCCGCGTGACGCGCGACGGGCCGGAGCCTCTGCCGCTCAGGACGGAGCCGGGGGAGCATATCCGTGGGCTGGTGCGCTCGGTAAAGGCCTACGAGAAGCTGGCTGCGCGCGCGGCCTTCTCGGGCGAATACTCCGACGCCCTGGCCGCCGCGCTCAGCCACCCGCTTTCGAGCGATATAAAACGGACGCAGTCGGCGCTTGGCGAGCTTATGAGCGCGCACAGGCGCTACCTGCCGCAGTTTAAGGACATGTAGGGAGAAAAGGAGGGGACGATGGACGCAGGAAAATGGTATCTGGGCCTGGACGGCGGCGGCACAAAGACGCACTGCGTGCTCTATGACGCCGCGACGGGCGCGCTGTACAGCACGCGCGCCGGCCCTACGAATCACGAGGCGCTGCCCGGCGG
>CALXGL010000110.1 GCA_944387825.1 uncultured Oscillospiraceae bacterium
TAGTAGCCCGCGTGGTTGCCCCAGTAGCCGACGATGGTCTCGTATTTTACGCCGGCGGCCTTCGCGGCCTTCTCGTTAAGGCCGGTGCAGGCGGCGGTGAGGCCGAAGACCTTTATGACGGTGGAGCCGAGCGTGCCCTTATACTCGCTCGGGATGCCGCAGATGTTGTCCGCGGCGATGCGGCCCTGCTTGTTGGCCGGGCCGGCCAGCGGGGTGAGCTTGAGCTGCCCGGTGACGGGGTCGGTCACGGGCACGGCGTCGCCCACGGCGTAGATGTCGGGGTCGGAGGTGCGCATGTGGCTGTCCACCATGATGGAGCCCTTCGGCCCGAGCTCGAGGCCGGCGGCCTTCGCAAGCTCGCTCTCCGGCACGACGCCGACGGCGAGGACGACGAAGGCGCAGTCTATGCTCTCATGGCCCCTGACGTGGACGCGGATGCCGTCTTCGGTCTCCTCGTAGCTCTCCACGGCGTGCTTAAAGCGCAGGTCGAGGCCCTTTTCGCGCATGTGGCTGTGCAGCTCGCAGGCCATGTCCCAGTCGAGCGGCGGGAGCACCTGCTCGCTGCGCTGGAGAAGCGTGACCTTCACGCCGGCCTCCATCAGGTTCTCCGCGGCCTCGAGGCCGATAAAGCCGCCGCCGACCACGACGGCGCGGCCCGGCTTCTCCTCCGCGACGATGCGGCGCAGCCCCGCCGCGTCCTCGGCGGGGCGCGGCGGGAGAAGGGGTGAGGTGGGTGGGCCCGGGGTGTCCGGCACCATGGCCTTAGCGCCGGGAGAAAGGATAAGCTTGTCGTAATCGAGGCTGTATTCGCCGCCGCCGGCGAGGTCTTTGACCGAAACGCGCTTGTTTTCGCGGTCTATCGCCGTGACCTCGCTGGAGACGCGCACGTCTATGTTGAAGCGGCTCCTGAAGCTCTGCGGGGTCTGGAGCGTGAGGGATTTCTTCTCGGGAATGACGCCGCCGACGTAGTAGGGCAGGCCGCAGTTGGCGTAGGAGACGAAGCCGCTGCGCTCTATGACGGTTATCTCCGCGCTCTCGTCGAGGCGGCGCAGCCTGGCGGCCGCGGTGGCCCCGCCGGCGACGCCGCCGACGATGACTATTTTCTTTGCCATGGTGTGTACCTCCGTTGTATGTGAATTTTGTTTTTAAACCTGCGGTTAAGCGCGGACTCCCCGAAAGGAAAGGCGCTTTGGTGCGTATCCGGCGGCGCACAGCGCTTGCGTTGTCACCGGGCGGGTGCTATATCAAAGTTGCTATCCCTAAATGGTATGCGTTTGCTGCATCGCCGGCCGCGATTGGCCGCTGACGGGTTGAAGATTCGGCGTCCCAAACCTTAAAGTTCCCGCCCAACAGCCGCGGGCACCACAGCGGGCGGGCGCTCCAAAAGAAAGCGCCTCCGGAAAACGTTTAAAGAAGCCGAAGCAAACCTCAATCCTTCACAATCCTCACGTCGAGCCGGTCGAAGGCCAGGCTCAGGCCCGCGGCCTCGAGGTGACGGCGCGCGCTTTCATTGAGGGCGTAGTACACGTCCCAGTAATCCGCGGTGAGCGTCCAGCAGCGCAGCGTATACTGCACGCTGCTGGAGAGATAGGCGTTCACGACGACGGCGGGCGCGGGCTCCGTAAGCACCTTTTCGTTCTCCGCCGCGGCGGCCAGCAGCGCTTCGCGCACGTCCCCGGCGCCGCAGCCGTATTCCAAACCGAAGCTCAAATCCACGCGCCTCGTGGGCTCCGCCGTATAATTGGTGAGGCGGGACGCGGCTATGTCGCTGTTGGGAATGTGTATTTCCTTGTTGTCGTAGGTCATCAGCGTGACGTAGAACAGGCCCGTGCGCAGCACGGTCCCGCTCGTCGTGCCGCTCTCGATGAAGTCCCCGGCCTTGAAGGGGTGCGTCACAAGCAGCGTTATGCCGGCGAAGACGTTGGAGAGCGTATTCTGCAGGGAAAGGCTCAGCGCAAGCCCCGCCACGCTCACCAGCGCCACAAGCGAGGCGGTGGAGATGTTGAGCTTGCCCATTATGATAAGCAGCGCCGTCACCCAGAGCACGACGCGCTCAAAGTTCACGATTGCGCGCTTTACCTGCTCGTCGAGGCGGGACTTACCCAGGGCACGGCGCGTGAGCCTCACGCAGAGCTTTATCAGCACGAGGCAGACGATGAAAATAACCGCCGCGGCCAGGATGTTGCCCAGCGAAAAGCCGCCGATGTCCAGCGACAGGAGCTCGGTCACGGTCTCGGCCAGCGTCTTTTCCGGCATGACGTTTTCAATTATTTCCGTGTACGGCAAGCGCTCACCTCCCGGATTTTACATTATATCATCCCCGCGCGGGGTTGTCTATCGCTAATAGTGCGCCGTGGAAAATTCCGGGCGCGCTTTCCTTTATCTTAAAATCCCCTTGACTAATCGGCGCGGAGGGGCTTTAATATACTTAAATATATTTTGCGCAGAGCGCAGGAGGCAATTATGAAAGCAGCAGTAACCTACGACGAAAACGAAATGATATTCCAGCACTTCGGTCACACGGAGCGCTTCAAGGTCTACACGATAGAGGACGGCAAGGTCCTCTCCGGTGAAGTCATAGACACCGCCGGAGCCGGTCACGAGGCCCTCGCTACCTTCCTCGCGAAGCAGGGCGTGGACACCCTCATCTGCGGCGGCATAGGGCCCGGCGCCGTCAACGCGCTCGCAATGTGCGGCATCCGCGTCTTCGGCGGCATTACCGGCCTGGCCGACGCGGCCGCCGAGGCCCTTGCCCGCGGCACCCTAGCCTATAATCCCGAGCCCAACTGCGACCACCACGACGGCGAGCACGGTCACGGCGACCACTGCGGCCACCACGGCGAAGGCCACTGCGGCTGCCACAGCTGAGTTCGAGGCTCCTTCGGACAAAATCGTGCCGTCCGTTGGAGCCTCAGAATTTACGGAGTTATCGTTAGTTATTAAGCTAACGTTATAATAAAGGGAAAGGAGATATGTGCAATGAAGTATGTCTGTGAGCTGTGCGGCTTCGTATACGACGAGGACAGCACGCCCGCCGAGCTGGGTCTGCCCTCGGGAACAAAATTCGACGATCTGCCCGACGACTGGGTCTGTCCTCTCTGCGGCGCGGCGAAGGACGAGTTCCAGCCCGAATAAGCGCAAGCGGCGAACCGGCGCGGAGCATAGAGCCTCCCCGAGCCTTGAATGGCCCCGTTTTGTACGGACAGTACAAGACGGGGCCGCTCATTTTTATTCGGAGGCCAGGGCCTGCAGGGTCTCGCCCGCGAGGCGGTAGGTAGTCCACTCGCTCTGCGGCGCGGCGCCGAGCGCGAGGTAGAAGTCTATGCTCGGCCTGTTCCAGTCGAGACAGGCCCACTCCAGACGGCCGCAGCCCAGCCGGACGCATTCGCGGGCGAGGTATTTGATGAGCCCCTGGCCCAGGCCCCTGCCCCGGTATTCCGGCCGCACATAGAGGTCCTCCAGGTAGATGCCCGCGCGGCCGAGAAAGGTCGAAAAGTTGTGGAAATACAGCGCGAAGCCCGCCTCAACTCCGTCGCAGAGCGCGAACACGACCCTGGCCGTGCCCTTATCGAACAGCCACTCCTCCAGCAGCTCCGGCGTCGCGACGACCTCGTCCGCCATGCGCTCGTATTCCGCGAGGCTGCGGATGAACTGCAATATCAAATCCACGTCCCCCCTGGACGCGGCGCGAAAAGTCGTAGTACTCATTTTTACACTCCCTGTTCCATACATCCCCCGGCACTTGACCGTCCGGGCCGGGTCAAACGATGCGTTTGAACTGTTTGTCCAGGTCTTTTCTGGTCAGCTGCCAGGCCACGGGCCTGCCGTGGGGGCAGTGGCGAACTGCGCCGGAGCAGGCGGCTTCCGCCAGCTTTTGCAGCTCGGCGGGCTCGCTCGACGGCCCGGCCTTTATTGCGGCCTTGCAGGCCACGGTCTTCAAAAGCTCGGCCCGCGCTCCGGCCACGCCGGGCGTGCGCGCCGAGGCCAGGGCTTCTGCGGCCTCCTCAAGCGCCGCGGCGGCCTCGTCCGGACGCAGAGTCGCCGGGGCGGCGCGGAGTATGAACGCGCCGTGCCCAAACGGCTCGTAATCGAAGCCCAGCGCGGCGAGGGCCTCCGCGTTCGTCTCCAGCGAGGCGGCGCACTCGGGCGCGGGCGTAAACGCCGCCGGCTCGAGCAGCGCCTGCGAGTGCACCGGCGAGTCCTGCGCCATGAGCGCGTCGTAGAGCATGCGCTCGTGAGCGGCGTGCTTGTCTATGACAAACAGCGTGTCGTTCTGCTGCGCGAGTATGTACAGGCCCAGCGCCTCGCCTATGACGCGGACAGGCTCCGCTTCCGGCCGGGACTCGCCCGGCTCCTCCGGCTCGGATGCCGGCGGCTCCTCCGGCGCGCGCGGCGGCGGGCTCCACGCCGGGGCGGAGAGGTCAAGCCGCTGCTGGTCGAACTGCATGGGCGAGCGCAGCTCTATGAAGTCCCCTGCCGGCTCATCCTCCGGCTCCTCCGGCGCCGCCGTCCAGCGGGTCTGTTTCGGTTCGGGGGGATACTTATAGTCCTCCGTCAGATACAGGCCGCTCTCCTCCGGCTGTGTCGGGGCCGGGCGGTCGCGCAGCACGGGCGGGTTCGGCATCGTAAGGCCGCCCAGCACGGCGTGATAGACCGTGCTGAAGACCTCCCGCTCATCCGTAAACTTGACCTCCGTCTTGGCCGGATGGACGTTTACGTCCACAAGGGCGGGGTTGATGCTGAGATATATGACGCAGGCCGGAAAGCGGCCCGTCAGCAGCCGGCCCCTGTAGGCCTGCTCCAGCGCGGCCTGCAGCAGCTGGCTTTTAACCGCCCGGCCGTTGCAGTAGAAATACTGCGCCGAACGCGAGCCGCGCGCATATTCCGGCGCGCTTGCGAGGCCGGTCACGCTCAGGTCGGCCGCCGTGCTTATGGCGTTAAGCGGCAGCAGCTTGAGCGCAAGCTCGCGGCCCAGCAGGGCGTATACCGCGCTCTCGAGCCGTCCGTCGCCGGGCGTAAAGAACTCCTCCGTCCCGTCGCGGATGCAGCGTATGGAGACGTCGGGGCGGCCCAGCGCGCAGCGCAGCGCCGCCTGCAGACAGGCCGCGCCCTCGGCCTTGTCGCTCTTGAGGAACTTGCGCCGGGCCGGCGTATTGTAAAAGAGTCCGCTTACCGCTATGCTCGTCCCCTCGGACGCGCCGACGGGCTCCATTTCCAGTATGTCTCCCGCCTCCAGGGTCATGCGCGTGCCCTCGGCCGCGCCGCGCTCGCGCGTTATCAGCTCTATGCGCGAGACGCTGGATATCGCCGCGAGGGCCTCGCCCCGGAAGCCGAGGGTGTTGATGGCCTCGAGGCCGCGCTCGTCGGCGAGTTTGCTGGTGGCGTGGCGCAGGAAGGCCACGCCCGCGTCCTCGGGCGCCATGCCGCAGCCGTCGTCGGTCACGCGTATGAGCTCCACGCCTCCGCCGGAGAACTCGACCGTCACGTTCTTTGCGCCGGCGTCTATCGCGTTCTCCACGAGCTCCTTGACCGCCGAAGCCGGCCGCTCCACGACCTCGCCCGCGGAAATCATGTCCGCAACATGCGGGGACAGTATATTTATTCTGGGCATACGGACACCTCGTTTGCTTACGATGTTTTTCCCTATTATATTTCAAAAGCGTTGAAGTTTCCAGAGCGAAATGTTAAAATAATAAAATCTGAAATTATGCTTGTACCGGGAGAGAACATATGCCTTACAAGAGAGTCGAAATCCCCGCCGGTGAGCTTCGGCGCCAGCGCGAGATATGCTTTGAGATACGCGAGCGTGTCGAGGCCGCCGGCAGAAGGCCCCTCGCGCTGGTGGACACCTACGGCTGCCAGCAGAACGAGTCCGACAGCGAGGAGCTGCGCGGCTACATAGAGCTTATGGGCTACGGCTTCACGGACGATGAAAACGAGGCCGATTTGATAGTCGTCAACACCTGCGCCGTGCGCGAGCACGCGGAGATGCGCGTGCTGGGCAACGTGGGCGCGCTCGTCCACGCCAAGGCGAAGAACCCGAACCTGCTCGTCGCGGTCTGCGGCTGCATGGTGCAGCAGCCCCGCATGGCCGAGAAGCTGAAAAAGAGCTTCCGCGTGGTGGATCTCGTGTTCGGCCCGCACGAGCTCTGGCGCTTTCCGGAGCTATACAAAAAGGCGCGAGAGAGCCATAAGCGCGTCTTTGCCGCCGCGCCCAGCGAGGGCGTGGTGGCCGAGGGCCTGCCGGTGCGGCGCTCGGGAAAGGTCAAGGCCTGGCTGAGTATCATGTACGGCTGCAACAACTTCTGCACCTACTGCATCGTCCCCCACGTGCGCGGCAGGGAGCGCTCGCGCCGCTTTGAGGACGTCGTCGCCGAGGCGCGCGGGCTGGTGGAGGCCGGGTACAAGGACATCACCCTCCTCGGCCAGAACGTCAACAGCTATGGCAAGGACCTCGACGAGGGGCGCGACTTCGCCGACCTTATCCGCGCCATAAACGACATCCCCGGCGACTTTTTGATACGCTTCATGACCAGCCACCCGCGCGACGCCACGGAAAAGCTCTTCCGTACCATGGCCGAGTGCGAAAAATGCGCCAGGCACATACATCTGCCCGTGCAGAGCGGCTCCGACCGCGTCCTGCGCGAGATGAACCGGCACTATGACCGCGCGAAATACCTCGAGGAGGTGCGCCTCGCGCGCGAACTCATGCCGGACCTCGTGCTCACGACCGACATCATCGTCGGCTTCCCGGGCGAGACGGAGGCCGACTTCGCCGAGACTCTTAGCCTTGTGGACGAGGTGCGCTACGACGCGATGTTCACCTTCATCTTCTCTCCGCGCGAGGGCACGAAGGCCGCGGCCATGCCCGACCCGGTCCCCCGCGAGGAAAAGCAGCGGTGGTTTGACGCGCTTGTCGAGCGCGCCAACGCAATCTCTGCCGAGAAGCACGCGGCGTATATCGGCACGCGTCAGCGCGTGCTGGTGGACGGCGAGACGGGCAAAAGCCCCTGGAACCTCTCGGCGCGCACCAACGGCGGGCGGCTCGTGCATCTCATGGGCGACCCGGCGCTGGTGGGGCGGTTCATCGACGCGGACATAAGCGGCGGCAACACCTGGGCGCTCTACGGCGCGCCCGCAGAGCGGCTCTGAGGAGGTTTTTATGGCTAAACGCAAGGACGCGGCCAGGCCCGAGACGCCCGCAGACGGCGCCAGGGCCGTCAGCCGCCCTCTCTCGGAGCGCTCCGAGGAGGAGCTTACGCCGCTGCAGAAGCAGTATTTTGAGATAAAGAGCCAGTACCCGGACTGCCTGCTGTTCTTCCGCCTCGGCGACTTCTACGAGCTCTTCGACACCGACGCAGTCACGGCCTCGCGCGAGCTGAACCTGATGCTCACGACGCGCGACCGCACGAAGCCGCTGGCCGACCAGATGCCGATGTGCGGCGTACCCTACCGCACGGCGGGCACCTATGTGAGCGCGCTGCTGCAGGCGGGCTTCAAGATTGCGATATGCGAGCAGCTGGAGGACCCCGCCGAGGCCAAGGGCCTTGTCAAGCGCGGCGTCATACGGGTCATAACGCCCGGCATGGTCACGGACGACGCCCTGCTGGAGAGCGGGCTGCCCAACTATGTCTGCGCGGTCTACTACTCGCCCAGGGGCGGCGGCATCGCCTTCTGCGACATTACTACGGGCGAATTCTCCGCCGCGCAGTGCAGCCCCCCGGTCCGCGAGCATCTGCTCAACGAGCTCGCCTCCTTCGCGCCGCGCGAGGTCATACTCAACGCCGGCGCGGCCAGGGATAAGAAGCTCACCGACTTCCTGCACATGCGCGTGGGCTGCGCCATGGACATGCGCGAGGAATACTTCGACTTTGACTCCGCCGCCGAGCGCGCCTGCGAGCAGTTCAAGCCCGCCGACCGGCAGGCCTTCATAGACGCGGGCCCGGACGAGGTCCGCGCCTGCGGCGCGCTGCTCCGGTATATCGACGACACGCAGAAGTGCAGCCTCTCGCACATCAACATCCTCATGGAGCTGACGCGCGACAGGTACATGGAGCTGGACTGGCACGTCCGCCGCGGCCTGGAGCTCACGAGCAGCCAGCGCACGGGCGACAAGCGCGGCAGCCTGCTCGGCGTGCTGGACTGCACCAAAACCGCCATGGGCGCGAGGACCCTGCGTTCCTGGGTGGAGGTGCCCCTGCTTGCGACGCAGGACATACTCCGCCGCCTGGCCGCGGTGCGCGAGCTGACGGAGGACCACGTGCTGCGCGGAGAGCTCCGCGCGGCCATGGAGGGCATGGGCGACATACAGCGCACGATTACGCGCACCATAAACATGTCCGCCAACGGGCGCGACCTGCTCAGCCTGGCCCTAAGCTGCGGGCGGCTGCCGGACATAAAGAAGCTGCTCGGGCGCAGCCGCAGCCATATGCTGCGCGGCATAGCCTCGCTGGACACGCTCGAGGACATGCGCGAGGACATACTGAAGGTCATCTGCGACGAGCCCCCCATAGCTCTGGACGAGGGCGGAATCATACGCCCCGGCTTCTCGGCGGAGGTGGACCGCCTGCGCTCGCTGCGCGAAAACGGCATAAACCTGATAGGCGAGCTCGAGCGGCGCGAGCAGGAGCGCACGGGCATAAAGCGCCTGAAAGTCGGTTACAACCGCGTTTTCGGCTACTATATCGACGTCCCGGGCAGCGTGCCCGCAGAGCAGCTGCCCTCAGACTACGTCCGCAAGCAGACGCTTGCGAACCACGAGCGGTACTTTACCGTGGAGCTCAAGAGCCTTGAGGCCGAGCTGGCCTCCGCGCAGGAGAACCAGTTCAAGCTCGAGCAGCGGCTCTTCGGAGAGCTCCGCGCCAGGACGGCGGCGCAGATTTCCAAGGTGCAGAGCGCCGCGGGGGCGGTCTCCGTGCTTGACGCGCTCTGTTCCCTCGCGGAGACGGCGGTCCGCAACCACTATGTCTGCCCCGAGGTGGACGACTCCGACGTGATAGACATCCGCGGCGGCCGCCACCCTGTGGTGGAGCAGATGCAGCGGGACACCCGCTTCGTCCCGAACGACACCTTCCTCAACCGCAGCACGGACCGCCTCGCGGTCATAACCGGCCCCAACATGGCCGGCAAGAGCACCTACATGCGCCAGACCGCGCTCATAGTGCTCATGGCGCAGATGGGCTCCTTCGTCCCGGCGAAGAGCGCGCGCATAGGCGTGGTGGACCGCGTGTTCACGCGCATCGGCGCGAGCGACGACCTCGCGGGCGGGCGCAGCACCTTTATGGTGGAGATGACCGAGGTCGCGGATATTCTCAAAAGCGCCACGTCCGGCAGCCTCATACTGCTCGACGAGATAGGCCGCGGCACCTCCACCTATGACGGCGTCGCCATCGCGCGGGCCGTGCTCGAGTACTGCGCGGACAAAAGGCGCCTGGGCGCGCGCACCATGCTCGCGACGCATTATCACGAGCTCGGCAGGCTCGAGGGCAGGCTCGACGGCGTGAAAAACTACTACATAACCGCCCGCAAGCACGAGGGCAAGGTCATTTTCCTGCGGCAGATTGTCCCCGGATGCGCCGACGAGAGCTACGGCATCGAGGTCGCCTCCCTGGCCGGCGTGCCGGAGAGCGTCGTCGCGCGCGCGAAGGTCTGCCTGCAGGAGCTGGCCTCCGTCCCAGGCGGCGCCGCCGCGGCCGCGCCCCCCGCCGCCGGGGACGCACAGCTTACGATAGGCTCCGCGGCGGAGGACGAGGTGCTCGAGCGCCTGCGCGGCGCCAGGCTGGACTCCCTTTCGCCCATCGAGGCGATGAATCTGCTGTACGAGCTACAGAGAAAGCTGGAACCTTAATGGAAAACACCCCAGGACCCATACGCCCCGCTTTTATGGATTTCATGCGTCCCGGAGAGCGCATAGCCGCGCTCGTCTATCTGCCCGTGCACATCTTCGCCCTGCCCACGCTGCTTCCGTATCTCGCGGCGGTGTTCCCGGACATGAACGCTCTGGACATGAACGTCCTTTACTATATCATCGGCTTCGTGTACATCCTGACGCTCTGCTGGCGCTTCCTGCGCAGGAGCTTCGACACGGTGCTTGACGCGCCGGGGCGCTTTTTCCTCTCCGTCGTCTCCGGCTACGCGATGGACTTCATGCTCTCCCTGCTGCTGAGCTACGCGCTCATTATTTTCGGCCTGACAATAACCTCTCCGAACAACGAGGCCATTACAGGCATGGCCCCTCTGGGCTATAACAGGCTTGTGGCAATCTCGGTGTTCCTCGCCCCGATTGTGGAGGAGGTGCTTTTCCGCGGGCTTGTTTTCGGGGCGCTCGCCGCCAGGCACAGGGCCGCCGCCTGGATAGTAAGCGTGCTGGTCTTCTCCGTCTACCACGTGTGGCAGTTCGCGGTCAGCTCCGGCAGCCTGCTTGTGCTTATAAGCGCGGCGCTCTACGTCCCGTCCTCGCTCGCCTTCAACTGGTGCTATGAGCGCTCGGGCACCATCTGGGCCCCTATTGCCCTCCACATGCTCTCAAACGCCATAAGCCTGAGCGTGACAATGTAAAAAACGCCCCCGCCGGGTCACCCGGCGGGGGCGAAAGCTTTATTCAGGCGTTGCGCATCAGTATGGCGGCGCACTGCGCGCGGGCGGCGCCGCCCTGCGGGACGAGCGTCGTATCCGTCACGCCGGAAATGACGCCGCCGGTCACGGCCCAGAGCATAGCGTCGGACGCCCAGGCGCTTACGCTGCCCGCGTCTGCATAGCCGCTCAGGCTGCCGGACGCGGAGGGCTCAAAGGTCGGGGCGCTCGTGCCCTCCATGAGGCCGTTGGCGGGTACCCGCCTATGATTCGCGCTGTAAACTTTTACATTTTGAGTATAACCGCCGCGGGGGCGCATGTCAAGAAAAAAGCGCCCGCCTTTGGGGCGGGCGCGAGGGGAAATTACCTGATTTTACATATGAGCTCGCCGTTTTCGGCGTCGAGCACGAGCGTGCTGCCGGCGCCGAGGTCGCCGCGCAGTATCTCGCGGGCTATCAGGGTCTCGGCGCTGCTCTGCAAATAGCGGCGGAGCGGGCGCGCGCCGTAGAGCGGGTCATAGCCGCGGTCGATGATAAGGGTCCTGGCCGCGTCCGTGAGCTCCAGAGCGAGGCCCTTGTCCGCGAGGCGCTTTTTGAGACCATCAACCATGATGTCGATGATGCCGGCCAGGTTCTCGCGCGTCAGCGGGCGGAACATGATAATCTCGTCGAGCCTGTTGAGGAATTCCGGACGGAAGGCGCGCCGCAGCTCGCCGCGCACGGCCTCGCGGGCCTCGTCGCTGATGCTGCCGTCGGGCTTGATGCCCTCCAGCAGATAGGAGCTGCCCAGGTTGCTGGTGAGGATGATTATCGTGTTCTTGAAGTCCACCGTGCGGCCCTGGCTGTCCGTTATGCGGCCGTCGTCGAGAATCTGCAGCAGGATGTTGAAGACGTCCGGGTGCGCCTTTTCGACCTCGTCGAAGAGCACGACGGAGTACGGCGCGCGGCGCACGGCCTCGGTGAGCTGGCCGCCCTCGTCGTAGCCGACGTAGCCGGGAGGCGCGCCTATGAGGCGGCTGACGGAGAACTTCTCCATGTACTCGGTCATGTCTATGCGCACCATGCTGCGCTCGTCGTCAAAGAGGCATTCGGCGAGGCTCTTGGCGAGCTCCGTCTTGCCGACGCCGGTGGGGCCGAGGAAGAGGAAGCTGCCTATCGGCCTGTTGGGGTCGGAGAT
>CALXGL010000111.1 GCA_944387825.1 uncultured Oscillospiraceae bacterium
GCGCGGCGGCTATCCTGTCGCATATCAGCGCGGCGTTGCGCGGGCTCGTCCAGACGTGCTCGTCATACTCCGCCTCGTGGGCGTGGCCGTGCCCGGCGTGATCCCCGCCCTCCATACCCTCGACCGTCTCCTCATCCAGGAGCTCGACGCAGTCCATGAGCGTCACGGCGCGCACGTCTCCCGCGACGGAGTCCAGCACGTCCGCCACCCAGGCGTCGCTCTCGCCGCCAACGTAGATGAAGACGTCGGCGGACTGTATCTCGAGGATGTCCTTGGGCGTCGGCTCGTAGGAGTGCGCCTCCGCGCCCGGCGGCAGCAGCATGGTCACCGTGCCCAGCTCCCCGACCAGCTCACGCGCGAAGTCGTAGGGCGCGAACACCGTCGCCACCACGCTGACGCCCTCACGCTCCTCCGCCTCCGGCGCGGCGCAGGCGGCCAGCGTGAGCGCAAGGCATATTACGATTATAGTTATAAGCAATCGTTTCATTTTTTCTCCATATACGAAAACTGCGCCCGATGGCTAAGCCATCGGGCGCTGGCAGCGGGAGAAGGATTCGAACCCTCACATACGGAGTCAGAGTCCGCTGTGCTACCTTTACACAATCCCGCTAGGTGCGGATATTATTATACACGCTGGACGAAAAATGTCAAGCACTATTTTCACATATTTTGCGGCATACGCGCGCGCCTGTCTCGGGCGCGCGCGTACCTGGGGTTATGGGGAAGAGAAAAGAGCCGCAGTTTAATTCCTGACGCCGTTTCTCAGCGCCTTCACTTTGTCATATTCCCTGTTGTAGTAGTACAGGGCGTTGTCCGCCGAATACCTGCAGAGCATATACATGGAAGTGTCGGAGAAGAAGCCGCTGTGGGGAGTGATTATGACGTTCTCGCGGCCCATGAGCCTGCACTTCGTGAGGTCGGGGAATTCGGACTCGAGCATATCCAGCCCGGCCCCTCGTACAAGTCCCTCGTCCAGGGCCCAGGCAAGCGCGTCCTCGTCTATCATGGCGCCGCGTCCCTCGTTGATAATTATCGGCTGTCTGGCGCATTTTGCGAACTTCTCTCTGTCGAAGAAGTGATAGTTTTCCTCCGTCAGGTTCATATGTACGGAGATTACGTCAGACTCCGCAAGTATGGTATCCATATCCACCAGCTCCACGCCGATGGCCTCCGCCGTTTCGGCCGGGACGAAGGGGTCGTAAGCTATGACCCTCATATCCAGCCCGTGGGCTTTCTTCGCCACGCTGCGCCCTATGCGGCCCAGGCCCACTATGCCCATGACCTGCCCCTCTATTCGCTTGAGGCCTGGAGCCTTGTCGTAAATCCACTCCTTGTCCACCTGTACGCTGCGGTCGTATATGCGCAGGCCGCGCTGCAGGCATAGCATTAGGGCTATGGCGTTTTCCGCGGTCTCCTGCGTGCAGTAGTCCTCTATTGACACGACGCCTATGCCCTTTTCGGTCGCATAGGCCATGTCAACCTCATTGTAGCCCGTGGACTGGAAGGATATCACGCGGCAGCGCTTAAGCGCGTCCAGCTCCTTTTTCCCGAAGTAGATATAGCCGTTTATGATAACGTCGGCGTCCGCGATATCCTCATAGAACCTGTCGTTGTTCTCCGAGTGCTCGTCATACACGGCGACGGCGAACTCGGTGCCCTCAGGAAACACGGATTTCTCTATGCTCATGTCCCTCGTATACGTGCTGGGCGCCTCTGCAAACACAACCTTCATTTTGTACCTCCTTCAGACAATTGCATCTTTTTTCCTGAGTTCTTCTATCTCCCGCTCAGAGTAGCCCAGGCGCTTGAACACCTCATCGGTGTCCCTGCCGAGTCTTCCGGCGGGGCTGTATTCCCGTATTCCGTACTCGGAGAAGTGTACGGGCGGGCGCGGCATTTTTACGTCAAGGCCGCCTCCGAAGTCCACGTCGACCAGGTAGCCGTTCGCAAGGGCCTGCTCGTCGCTGCTCACGTCGCGTATGGTGCGCATGACCTCACAGGACACGCTGTTCGCGAGCAGATACTCGCGCCATTCCCAGCTGGTTTTTGTCAGGAACAGGGTGTTGAGCTTCTCCTCGATTTCGACTATCGCCCCCGTATCCGCCAGCGCCTCCAGCGATGCGCAGCGCGGCTCCAGAAGCTCCGGAAGGTTGAAGAGCTCCGCAAATTTGGGTATTTCGCGCCTGTAGTCGTTGTCATATACGCCAATCCAGCGCCCGTCGGAACAGAGATAGGTCTGTGAGAACGGGTCGGCGGGCCGCATCGGATCCAGTGGGCGCTCTCCGCCGAACTGAGGCTGGTGCGAGACGACGGCAATCGAATTGCACCATATTCCGCTTGCGAACAGCGAGGTATTCACAAGCGTCCCCTTACCGGTGCGCTCGCGCGCCAGCAGCGCCATCAGCACGCCTGAGAGCAGCACTGAGCTCGTAGACATATCTCCGAAGGCATACGTCGGCACAAAGGGGAAGGATCCGGGCACCTGCCAGTCCGCCATGGGCCCGGAGCGCAACCAGAAGGCGGTGCTGTCAAACCCCGGGTTCGCGGCGTCCGGGCCCTTGGGGCCGAAGCCGGACAGGTGCGCATAAACAAGCCCCGGATAGCGCTCGTGCAGGGTCTCATAGTCCAGGCCCAGCCTGCCCAGTGCCGCTGCGCGCACATTCGTTATGAACACATCGGCCTCGTCCAGCATCTTGAAAAACGCCGCTTTGCCATCCGGGTTTTTCAGGTTGATGGACGTCAATTTCTTACCGCTGTTCTGTATTGTAAACAGCGGATTTCTCTCGTCCTCGCATATGACGCGCTCAAAGTCGCCCACGCCGCGAAGCTCGTCCCCGCGAGTGCTTTCCACCTTAATCACTTCCGCGCCGTAGGCGCAAAGCATTCTGCCCACCGTCGGCGCGGCCACTACCGTGGCCAGCTCCACCGCCTTTATCCCCTCAAGGGGCAACTGCATCTTGTCGCTCAAAGCATCACTCCACCTTTCCGCCCGCCGCCGAGCGGCGCTGGCAAGTCGTTGATTTGTATTGCCTATCCCAGCTTTATATGTTAAAATAATAATAAATAAGGCCGAATATCCGAATTTTTGAAGTAAGAGAGGAATTTTAAGCTGTGTTCACCTCCATTTCCAACAGTAAAAATTATCAGTTAATCATAAAGCAGATAAAGGACGCCATAGTCTGCGGCAGGCTCAAGGTCGGCGACAGGCTGCCAAACGAGCTGGAAATGGCCCAGGAGTTCGACGTGAGCCGTTCCTCCGTGCGCGAGGCCATGAAGGCGCTCGAGGTGCTCGGCCTTGTCGAGTCCCGCAAGGGCGGCGGCAGCTTCATTGTCAACAATATCGACAGGAGCATGACCGACAGCCTGTCCATGTACTTCATGCTCAACGGCTGTTCCATCCAGAACCTCGTCGATATGCGCGTAGCCTTGGAGCTCGGCGCAATACACAAGATTATCGACAACTGCAGCGACGACGAACTTGCTCCCCTGGCCGCCGCGCTTCAGAAGTTCGTCGACGCGCAGGATATAGAGTCCAGGAAGCTCGCCGACCAGAATTTCCACGCCGTGCTTATCTCTCTTGCCGGCAACCCGCTATATGACTTTCTGCTTAACGCCCACATATTCATCTTTGCAAAGGACGTCTCTTACTCGCATCAGGTCGTGGAAGAGCGCGGCCAGCTGGATGATTCCGTGCAGATGCACATGGACATTTACGACGCCATACGGCGGCGCGACTTTGCCGCAGCGTCCCATGCGCTCTTCGTACACTTCAACTTTACGGAAGAGGATTTGGCGCTGCAGGGCGAATACTTCTACTCGCAGGACGCCGCCGATCCGTATAACCACTCTGACGCAGCAAAATAAACCCTTTCGGCAGCCCGCGGCAACAGGCCGCGGGCTTTTACTTTTCAATCCTTGTCCAGGTTCAGGAACTCTACAATTCTGCGTTTTTCCTCCTCGCTCTGCTTCCCGAGCAGAGAAACGGGAAAATATATCAGCGCGGACACTATGAGCCCGGGCCAGAGCGCATCGACGCCAAAAACGCCTCCCCAGCCGGCCGAGGAACCTACGTTCCAGAATATTACGACCGCCGTAGAAACCAGCATGCTGTAGAACGCCGCGTCGGCGCTGCCCTTTTTCCAAATGAAGCCCATGACGGTCGGGAAAAACAGCCCCGCGGAGAGTATGGTAAAGGTGATGAGCAGGATGTTCATTATATCCTGCTCATACCACGCCAGCAGCGCCGCCACTATGCCTATGCCCAGCGAGCTCACGAAGCCGAGCTTCATCGTGCGTTTCTCATCCACGTCTGGCTTTATATACCGCTGGTAAATGTCCCGGGTAATATTTGCCGAACCGGTTATTATGGCTATATCCGCGCTGGACATGATGGCGGCAAGAATGCCCACAATGACGAGGCCCTTTATCCCCACGGGGAAGGTGTTGAGTATGAGCCCGGTCATGGCGTTCATGCCCGCGGGCAGCTCCGGCATTATTACCCTGGCGGCCATGCCCTCATATGTTGCGGATATGGCTATGGGAAGGATGATTATTGCGGCGAGGATGCCTCCCTTGCGGGCCGCGGACGGCGTCTTCGCGGACATGCAGCGGGTATAGCTGTCCATCGTCGTGAAGAAGGACATGATGGTTGAAATGCAGAAGGCTATTATAGTCGGCCAGCCCCAGGCGCCTACGTCGAAATAGCTCTCAGGCAGGACGTTTATGCCGTCCAGCCCGCCCATCGCCCTGGCGGCGAACGGCACGCCCAGCAGGACGCCAAGCAGCAGAAGTCCAACCTGAACCCAGTCTGTGAATACAACGGCCATATACCCTCCAAGGGCCGTGTACAGCACAAGCACAAAGGTCGCGGCGAGGAAACTGCTGCCCAGCCCCCAGCCGGTGAGAGTATTCAGGATCTCTCCCGCCGCCACAAGCTGCGACGCCGTTACGCCCACCATGCCCAGAAGCGTACACACGGTGGCGACCGCCCTGGCTCGGGAATCATACCGGCTCTCGATGAATTCCGGATATGTGAGGTGATGCAGCTTGTCGCCTATCCGCTTTACCTTTCCGGCAAACAGCAGGGAAAATGAAAGGCAGCCTATCGCCAGCGTTCCGACGTACCAGATTGCGGTAACGCCAAGCTCATACCCCTTTGTGGACGTACCTATCACCGACGCTCCGCCAATCCAGCAGGAGACCCAGAGGCACATTATGGTCAAGGGATTGGATTTGCGGCCGGCGACATAGTAGTTTTCTACGCCCTTATGCTTTTTGTTGGAATAGAGTCCGATAACCAGCATTCCGGCCAGATATATGACTATGAAGCTGATGTCAACAGCGTTCACTTCTATCCCCCTTTCCCAACGGCCCGCGCTTTACAGCGCGCAGGCCGCGCCTTCCTTGTAGCAAAGGGCGTTTTGGGGATTGGTTTTACCCTTGGCGGCAAAGAATCTGTCTATGGCGGAAACGAAGAACTCGTCGCCAAACAGCCCCGAACCCTTTACCGCCGCTCCAAGCATGACTATGTTGGTCCCCTTGGGGTTTTCCAGCCTGCCCGCTATTTCGCTCGCAGGCACGCGAAGGACCTTTATGTCGCCGCGGAAGCTGCGCTCGCCGCAGAGAGAGCTGTTTACCACAAGCAGGCCGCCCGGCTTTACGGAGCTCTCAAACTTGTCAAGCGACACCTCGTTCATGGATATCAGCACATCCGGATGTTTGGCGTAAGGGCTTGCGATCTCGTCCTCGCTTATCTTTACGTTGCAGTTGGCAGTTCCACCGCGCATTTCGGAGCCGTAGGACGGATACCAGGTGACCTTCTGTCCGTCCAGCATGCCGGCGAAGGCCAATATATGCCCTGCGACAAGCACGCCCTGGCCGCCGTATCCGGCACAGATAATCTCAGTCATGTCAGTCCACCTTCCTGTCAACGAACTCCCCGAGCTCGTAGTATTTGAGAGATTCGCTCCTCAGTCTTTCGCAGGCTTTGGCAGGAGCAAGTCCCCAGTTGGTTGGGCATATGCCCAGCAGCTCTATGAGGCAGAAGCCCTCTCCGCGCAGCTGCTTTTCCATGGCCTTGCGTATATATTTCCCCGCCGTAATGATGTGCGCAGGGCTGTCAAGCGCGGCGCGCGCGAGGTAAGCCACGTCCATGCCGCCGAGAATTTTAGCCACGTCGAAGAGCCCGCCCTGTTTGCTCACGTCCCTGCCTGCCGGGCAGGACGCCGTCTTTTGTCCGGGCAGTGTGGTGGGCGCCATCTGGCCGCCCGTCATGCCGAACACGCCATTATTGAGGACAATAGCCAGTATGTTCTCGTTCCGCAGCGCACAGTGTATGGTCTCGGCCGTGCCTATGGAATACGCGGCGCCGTCGCCCAGATAAGCGGCCACAAGGTTCTGCGGACGCGCTCTCTTCACGCCGGCGGCAACGACCATCGGCCGTCCGTGCGCGCACATAACCGTGTCAAAGTTCCAGTTATCCATGCTCCAGGCGCCGCAGGCCACGTCCACCGTGGCAATAAAGCGCTCCTGCATGCCCAGTGCCTCAACCGCCTCGGCCACGAGCCTGTCCACAACGCC
>CALXGL010000112.1 GCA_944387825.1 uncultured Oscillospiraceae bacterium
CCGGCGCCGATTGGGCTATCAAAACCCAGTCCATCGCTTCCCAGACCGGCCTCTTCAACGGCGACCTCAAGGGCGGTGACCACGTCGCCCTCCGCCGTGAACAGGCTATCCTCTACGCCTTCAATACCCTCACTGGTATTGGCTGCGTCACTTGGTCCGAGTCCCTCGGTGATTACTTCTACTCCTACTCCCTCGGCGATCGTTTCACCTACGAGGACACTCTTGCTAAGAACGTGTACAACCTGTACGACGTCGAAGGCGTTATCCATGACAACGAAGGCATGGGCGCTAAGACCACCATTCTGAAGAATGTTGCTGGCTTTACCAATCCCAACTATGAGGTTTCTGTCAAGGCTGACACTGGCCTCGACATGATGTACCACGCTGTCCGTATCTGGTTCTACACCACTAACGACACCGCTGTGTACACTCACGACCTTGCCACCACCACCGTTTACGACTGCGACGTTGCTGGCGCCAACAAGGCTTGGGGCAAGATCGACGCTACCAAGCAGGATCGCACCGACCACATCGGCGAAGGCGAAGAGTATGTCACTGTTATAGTTGACAACACCGCTTATGACGAGACCAACGGTGCTGTTGACTACAACCTTGTCCACTACGACGTCTACACCGCGACTATGGGTCGTACTGACAAGACTGCTGGCACGACTAATATCAACAACATTAGCTACATGAACCAGCCGAATGTTCACAACACCCTCAAGACTGCCAACATCAAGACCGACATCTCCGGCATTGAGGTTGGTGATCCTGTGATCTTCCTGAAGGAAGCTTCTCACGGCGAGGCTAATGCGGTTGGCTACATCTGGCCTGTTACCAGCACCACCGGCAGCGTTGTTGACCTTGATAACAACACCGGCGCCATCACCCTCTCTGACGGCACTGTCCTTGAGCAGTCCGCTCTGTTCGATAACACCACGACCCTGAACGATCTGGAGACTCTGCTCCTCGAAGACGACCACGTCACCCCGGCTTATGTCTTCACTCTCGACACTCACGGTCACTACATGGATCTGAGCTCCGAGTCTCTCGTCGCTGTTGCTTACTACACCGGCGCTGTCAGGAACACCAATGAGTACGGTGCCTGGCACGGTGAGGAGCTCTACGCTGCTCAGTTCGTCAATCTTGAGGACGGCAGCGAGTTTGAGGCTCCTGTCACTGCCGACTGGGCCAATGCTAAGGACGGCAAGGATCAGGGTTACTACGACATAACCAGCTCCCTGTACGGCGATACCACTTATTACCCGGTTTGGCTGGACTCCGATGACAACGCGATTGGCGACAAGTACGTCTATCTCGTTGGCAACGATAAGCAATTCCTTGACCTGACCTTCAATGGTGACGAATACTCTATCAGCAATGTCTACAAGGTCGGCACGGTCGGCATGAACCCCGACACTGTCAACTTCGTGGTCTCCAGCGGCAAGGGCTCCAAGCTTGAGTTCGTCCGCGCCACCGGCGTTGACGGTCTGCTCGCCGCTTTCGGTAAAGAGTACGGCATGCCGTTCACCTCTGTCAACCTGACCAATGCTATGGCTGTTGTTGAGAAGGGTGCCCTCGGCAACTACTACATTACCACCATCTTCGCGTTCGGTGATGTCCAGTCCCTGACCGGCGGATACATCTACTTCACCGAGGATGCTGATAACGTCCTGCACACCACTGACAACTACTACTGGACTACCGCCGCTTACCTGAATGGCGCTAAGTTCCCTGAG
This sequence comes from uncultured Oscillospiraceae bacterium, assembly GCA_944387825.1. Lineage (GTDB taxonomy): Bacteria > Bacillota > Clostridia > Oscillospirales > Oscillospiraceae > Scatomorpha. Next base: position 1,743 of record CALXGL010000112.1, read on the forward strand.
AATGTCACCATTAAGAGCAAGACTGAGTCGGTTATTACCGCTATCGACGCTGGCCTCTACACCTACACCATCAGTGCGGATGGCATGTGGACTGTCGATGAGGTTGATCCGATAGCTATTACTAGCGAAGGCGATTTTGTTCCCGTTGATGCTAGCACCTATCAGGTAATTGATACCACCAACAGCATCACTTACCTCATCCCGGAGGATGTGACCGTTGTTGATGTGACCAATACTGAAAACGACAAGATGGAGACTCTCGACGACGTGCTTGAGTATCTCAAAGATCCTTCCGTCAGCGGCTCTGTAGTGTGCAGCTTTGTTCCTGCCTCTGCTGTTGAGACCAATGTCACCGTTGGCGTGATGTATGTTCTTGCTCCCTGACCTAGTCTCGGAACACCAATAAACTAACACAGTTTTCCGCCCCCGGTTCGCCGGGGGCGGTTTTTTACGCAAAAAACCGCACGGAGATTTACCTCCGTGCGGCTTTGGGTATCATACCACTATACAATATTAAATACTTACGCCTCGGCGATGACCTCGACCTCGCACAGCGCGCCCTTCGGCAGCTCCTTCACGGCGACGCAGCTGCGGGCGGGCTTGCCGGTGAAATACTCCGCGTAGACGGCGTTGAAAGCGCCGAAGTCGGCCATTTCCGCGAGGAAGCAGGTCGTCTTTACAACACGCTCCAGCCCGCTTCCGGCGGCGGAGAGCACGGCGGCCAGATTGCGCATGACCTGATGCGCCTGTTCGGTCACGTCCGAGCCCACGAGCGCGCCCGTGGCCGGGTCAAGCGCTATCTGTCCGGCGGTGTATACCATGCCGCCGCTCACGACGGCCTGAGAGTACGGCCCTACCGCCGCGGGCGCGGAATTCGTGTGTATTATCTGCATTGCGATTACCTCCGGTTTCGGATTTGTACCAATACTATAGCACCTTTCGGCGCGGCGCGCAATTGATGCGCCAAATTTTTGTTTTTTCGCTTGCATTACGGCGCGTTTCAGGTATAATATGTTGTTGCCGATTAACCCCCCCTACTATATAAATAATAAGGAGGCTCCTTATGAGAGGCATTCACAGCGTAGTTGACGACATCCGCCGCGACGTGTTCACCGAGGTCGCCCGCCTCGCCTACGAGGGCGGCGATTACCGCAAGATAGACCTGCTGCCCTATAAGATAATCCCCGGCGAAGTCGCTCAGTACCGCCACGACGTGTTTCTGGAGCGCGCCATCGTCACCGAGAGGCTGCGCCTCGCCTGCGGCCTGCCCCTGCGCACCGCCGCGGAGGTCAACCTGGCCAGCGACGGCATAGAAGAGGCCGCGCTGCCCGAGAAGTACTATGAACCGCCCCTGATAAATGTCATACCCTTCGCCTGCAACGCCTGCCCTACGAAGGAGATGCGCATCTCCTCAAACTGCCAGGGCTGCTTCTCCCGCCCCTGCATGAACGTCTGCCCCAAGGGCGCGATAAGCATCGGCCGCGACGGCAAGAGCGTTATCGACCAGGACAAATGCGTCCGCTGCGGCCGCTGCCAGAACCAGTGCCCGTACAACGCCATAAGCCGCATGGAGCGCCCCTGCGCCAAGGCCTGCGGCATGGACGCCATAGGCTCCGACGAGTACGGCCGCGCCAAGATAGACTACGACAAGTGCGTCTCCTGCGGCCAGTGCCTCGTGAACTGCCCCTTCGCCGCCATAGCCGACAAGAGCCAGATTTTCCAGCTCATTCAGGCCATACGCAAGGGCGACAGGGTCATCGCCTGCGTCGCGCCCGCCTTCGTCGGCCAGTTCAAGAACGCCACGCCCGCCAAGCTGCGCAAGGCCATGCGCATCCTCGGCTTCGCCGACACCGTTGAGGTCGCCATAGGCGCCGACCTCTGCACGGTCGAGGAGGCCAAGGACTTCATGGAGAACGTCCCCGAGCGCCTGGACTTCATGGGCACCTCCTGCTGCCCGGCCTGGAGCGTCATGGCGAAGAAGCTCTATCCCGAGTTCAAGGACAACATCTCCATGGCCCTCACGCCCATGGTGCTCACCGCGCGCCTCGTGAAGAAGGACAACCCCGACGCGCGCATAGTCTTCGTAGGCCCCTGCGCCGCCAAGAAGCTGGAGGCCAGCCGCCGCAGCGTCCGCTCCGACGTCGATTTCGTGCTGACCTTTGAGGAGCTGCTGGGCATGTTCTGCGCCAAGGACATAGACTTTGACACGCTCGAGCCCGACGAGTGCGACCTCGACTTCGACAAGGGCACCGGCGCGGGCCGCGGCTTTGCCGTCAGCGGCGGCGTCGCGGCGGCCGTCGCCGAGGTCATAAGCCAGCTCGACCCGACGCGCCACGTGGACGTCGATTACGCCGACGGCCTGCGCGAGTGCCGCAAGATGCTCACGCTCGCCAAGGCCGGCAAGCGCAACGGCTACCTGCTCGAGGGCATGGCATGTCCCGGCGGCTGCGTCGCGGGCGCGGGCACCATACAGCCCGTCATGGCCGCGGCCAACAACGTCAGGACCTATAAAGCCAGGGCGGACAAGCAGAGCTCCCTCGAAAGCCAGTATATTGACCGCCTGGAGGAGGTCGAAGAATAATGCAGAACTCCCACAACGCCGTCCGGTGGGTGGCGCGCACCGCGATGGGCATCGCCCTGATAATCCTCGCGCAGCTGCTCGGCAAAGCCTTCCCCGCCGGCGCGGTAATCGTCGGGCCGTTCTCCGTGAACCAGCTCGTGACCGGCTCGCTGGTCAACTGTGTGCTCTTCGTGTTCACGGCGATAAGCGGCCTGTGGTCGGGCGTGACCATGGGCATAGTCTCCGCCATGCTCGCGCAGTTCATCGGCATCGGCCCCGCGGTCAGCGCGGTGAGCCCCGTCGTCGCGCTGGGCAACGCGCTGCTGTGCGTGGTCTTCGCGCTGCTGCTGGGCCGTTCGCGCAGCTACGGCGCGCGCCAGTGGGCGGCCATGGTCATCTCCGCGGTTATCAAATGCGCCTTCCTCTGGATATGCGTCCCGCTGCTGCTGGGCGCTCTCAGCGGCGTCAAGCCCCAGCAGGTGCAGATGCTCAGCATCATGTTCTCCTGGCCCCAGGGCTGCACCGCTTTGATTGGCGGCGCGCTCGCAAGCCTTGTGATTCCGCGGCTGTGGAAGCTGAAAAAGTGAAAAACTGCCCCGCCGGCTACCGGCGGGGTTATTTTTGCGCGCGCAACCGCCGGTTGCGCGCTTGAAAAGTCCGCTTGGTCGACATCTTCGCGCCTTCATGGTACAATGTCCGCAGAAAGGCGGGTGTTCCCATGACCCTGGGTGAAAAAATCTCGGCCCTGCGCGCCGCGCGGGGCATGAAGCAGGACGAACTCGCCGAGGCGCTGGGCGTCTCGCGCCAGTCCGTCTCGAAGTGGGAGACGAACGCCAGCGTGCCGGAGCTTGAAAAGCTGGTGCAGCTGGCCGGTCTCTTCGGCGTCACGCTCGACGAGCTTGTGGGCCTCGAGCCGCCCTCGCCGGAAGCGCCGCCGGCAGCCGTAACGATAAGCCGCCCGGGCACGCGGGTTATTGTCGGGGCCGTGCTGCTCGGCGCCGGGCTGCTCTGGACGCTGCTGTACCTCGCGCTTTGGCGCGCGCTGCCCCTGCTCGGGCTCTATCTCAGCTTCTGCGGCGCGCTCTGCCTTCTGATAAAGCGCCGCCCCCGCCTCCTGATAGGCTGGCTGCCCATGGCCGCCCTCACACCCTTCACATGGCTCTTCACAAGCGTCCGCATGTTCGGCATATTCAGCCCCGCGTATTATGAATACACCGCCCTCGCGGCGCAGCTCCTGTCCTTCGCAATGTGGCTGTACCTCGCCGCGCTCATATTCCTCACCGCCCGCGCCATAATTAAGCGTCCGCGGAAGTAAAAAAACCGCGCCGGGAAACCGGCGCGGGGCCTGCGCGCTTACAAGCCGGCATCCGTAAGCTTCTGCGAAATGCGGAGCATGACTTCCGTGTAATACAGCATTTCTTCATCGCTCATGCTTCCGTCGTCCAACGCTTCAAGCTTCGCCGTCATGTCAACATACTTCTGCATATAGCTCAGGTAATCGTCCATCATCTCCAGGCTGTTTCCCGACTCGCTGTATGCCTTCATAAACGCAATGTATTCGTCAAAAAAGGCCTCATAGCTGTCCATTGCCTCCCTGAATTCGGGCCGAATCCCTTCTGCCGGCGCCGTGGCGGCGCGCATACTCTCGCTCTGCGATGGGCTTGAGCTTACGCTGGGCGAGTTTTTCTCGTCCGAGGAATTCGACAGTCTTGAACAGGAGATATATTAAAAAACCGCGCCGGGAAAACCCGGCGCGGTTCGCGTTTGCGCTTATTCGATTGCAATCGTGTTGTGGCTCTCGAGCTTCTTCACGTCCGCCTTCGGGACGGTCAGGCTCAGGATGCCGTTTTCAAACTTCGCGTGGATGTCCTCGCCCTTGACGTCGCCGACATAGAAGCTGCGCTGCATCGCGCCGGCGTAGCGCTCGCGGCGGATGTAGTTGCCCTTCTTGTCCTTGTCGTCCTTGTCGAGGCCCTTGGCCGCGCTTATTGTCAGGTAGCCGTCGTTGAGCTTTACATTGACCTCGTCCTTCTTGAAGCCCGGCAGGTCGATGTCCAGCTCGTAGCTGTCGCCGGCCTCGCGCACGTCGGTCTTCATCAGGTTGCGCGCCTTGCGCCCGTACAGCGCCTTGTTGGCCTCGCGGCTGAAGCGGTCGAACTCGCGGTCCATGTCATAGAAGCCGTCAAAGAAATCATCGAAAAGGTTTTCACCAAAAATGCTCGGCAACATAAGTCATTCCTCCATTCAAATTGCATCGTTGTTGCCGCCCGGGAACCGGGTGCATTGTTTAAACTTGCTTTCGAACTCTCGGCGAGGCATCTCATCTGCCTCTCTCTTAAGTTCACCTTTATTATAACCCCAAAATTAGCACTGTCAAGCCCAGAGTGCCAATGTTAACAAAGGAAGCAATGTTTGTTCATATTTCATGCAATATTTTGGTTTAGCCTTACCAGAAGTAGAAATTCGCTGGGAAATAATCACTTTGAATTCTCCTCCATCAGCTCCGCAAGCTCCTCTATCCGGGCGAGCGGGAAGGGAGGCGAGCCCACGGGACGCAGGGCGATGCTCATCAGCAGCACGGGGTTGTCGTCGGCGGCGACGCGGTTGGAGCTGAGCGCTCCGCAGCGGCGGCAGCGGTGTATTATCGCCCACTCGCCGTTCCTGCGCACCCAGACGGCGACGGGTTCCATGTGTCCGCCGCAGTCGGAGGCGCGGTCGCCCGGCTCGATGTCGAGGTGCAGGCTCTCGAGGCAGTAGGGGCAGTGGTTGCGGTGCGCGCTGCCGGCGCCCTCCGGCGTGACAAGGCGGCCACAGCTGCGGCAGGTAAAGCTGTCGGTGCAGGCGTGGTTCCTGTACCAGCCTTTTTCATATTGAAGTTTTTTGTTTTCGCGGTTCATATACAGGTCGTCCTTCCTGAGAATTTGCAGAATCATCTCACGGGCAAAGAAAAACGGCCTTCCCGCGGAAGGCCGTTCATCCTGCATACGTTCTGCGTGCGCGGCAAAGCCCCGGCGTGCAGACGCCGGAGAGCGCGCAATATAAGCTTGGCCGATGCCAACCGCAAAACAGCACGACAAACAGACCCGTCCGCGGACGAATCTCCTTTGCCCTTATTTGCGGTTATGCGACATCAACTTCACCTCTTGCTTTCGCGGGTATCATAGCACAAGCTGGGCGCGGCGTCAAGCAATCGCGCCCTCCAGGCGCAGGAGGCACGCCTTTTTCTCCACGCCGCCGGCGTAGCCGGTCAGGCTGCCGTCCGCGCCGAGGACGCGGTGGCAGGGCACGATAAGGCTCACCGGGTTGCGGCCCACGGCGGAGCCGACGGCGCGCGGGGAACTGTTCAGCTTTGCGGCCAGCCGGCCGTAGGTTACCGTCTCGCCGTAGGGTATTTCCAGCAGCGCGGCCCAGACGCGCTCGCGAAAGGGCGTTCCGCGCAGCCGCAGCGGCGGCGTGAAATCCGGCTCGCGTCCGGAGAAGTAGATATCCAGCCAGCGCCGCGCGGCCTTTATATGCTCCGTCTCGCCCTCGACGGCCTCCGCGAGCCCGGCGGCAAAGTACTTCTGCCCGGCGAACCAGAGCCCCGTAATACCGCCCTCGTCCGCCGCCAGCAGGATGCCGCCCAGGGGCGAGTGGTACGGTGTGGTGAAAAGCATCGTTCAAACCCCCTGTTTTTTTCTTTATTGTACTATAACGGCGCAGTCGTTATGGTACAATGCGTCGTCTTTTTCGGTTGCCCCGCCAGGGGCGAGAAAAAGGACTGAAATCCAAGTATAATATCCGCCTGCGGATATTGTACTATAGTGCCGCCGCGCTTGCAATCGCGCACCGGGCGTGGTAGACTGGGAAAAACGCTTTGGAGGCGCACATGCGTAATTTTGACGTACTGCTCTGGGACATAGACGGCACTCTGCTCGACTTCGCGGCGGCGGAGAGCGCGGCGGTGAAGTCTCTCTTTCGTGAGTTTCGCCTCGGCGAGTGCTCGGATGAAATGGTCGCGCGCTACGCGGCCATAAACAAGCGCTGGTGGGAATCGCTCGAACGCGGCGAAAAGACCAAGCCGGAGATACTCGTGGGCCGGTTTGAGGAGTTCTTCGCCGGCGAGGGCATCGACGCCGCCCTCGCGCCGGAGTTCAACGAGCTCTATCAGATACGCCTCGGCGACACGGTGGCCTTCCACGACGACAGCTACGGCCTCGTCGAGGGCCTGCGCGGAAAAATCCCGCAGTACGCCGTCTCCAACGGCACTGTCACGGCGCAGACGCGCAAGCTCAAAAATTCCGGCCTTGACCGTCTGTTCGACGGCGTATTCCTCTCCGAGGAGATAGGCTATGAAAAGCCTGCGCGCGGGTTTTTCGACGCCGTATTCGCCGCGCTGGGGCCGGTGGACAGGGCCCGCACGCTGATAGTCGGAGATTCCCTCACCAGCGACATAACCGGCGGCGTGCGCGCGGGGATAAAAACCTGCTGGTACAACCCCTCCGGCTCCGCCAACAAAACCGGCCCTCAGCCGGATTATGAGATACGAAATCTCTCGGAAATACTCGCAATATTATAAAAAAGCCGCCCATTCGGGCGGCTTTTTGCTCTGTTTACTCTTCCGGCCCGTCGGTCTCGGGGCTCTCTTCGGTTATCTCGACCTCTATGTCCCCGGCGGCCTCCTGCTCGGCGTTGTCCACCACGGCGGTGAAATCGGCCTCGTCGGCCTGCTCGCCCAGCTCGGCGCGCAGCTCGCGAAGCTCGGTCTCGATGCGCTCGATGGCGGCGTTGGCCAGCATGACCTTGTCGAACAGCCTCACGTAGAGCTCTCCGGGGTTCTTTTTATCCGCGCTCTCAAAGTATACGCGGCCTATCTCGGCATAGGCCTCGTCGAGCTCCGTGCGCCGGCTGCTCAGCTCCAGGCGCAGCTTGGCCATGCGTCCGACCACGCGGGCCTTTTCGCCGGCCGTGCCGGCCAGGTCGCGCGCCTTGTCGCCGGCGGTCCCGGCAAAATCGCGGGCCATGCTCGCGGCGCTGCCCGCCGCGGCTTTCAGGGAATTGAGAAGCTCATTGTAATCGGTCATTGTTGTTTCCTCCTGGTTTGATATATAAAGGTTAGCTTTCTTCCTTATCCTTCCCCTCGGGCTCCGCCGGAGCGGCGTCCTCCGCTTTTTCAGCGGCGGCCTCGGGCGCATCCTGTCCGGGGGCGGCTTCGGCCTCTTCGGCCGCGGCCTTTACGGCGGCAAACGTAGGCTTGTGCTCGCGCCGGATGTTCACGAGCAGGAATATGAGCGCGGCGAGGGCGCTGCACGCGGCGACGAGCTGGCTTGTCCTGATATTCGTGCCCGGTATGTAGAGGCTGTCCGTCCGCAGGCCCTCGACCATGGCGCGGCCGGTGCCGTACCAGAGGACGTAAAACGCAAAAATCTGGCCGTCGTACTTGCGGTGGTCCTTTTTGTACCAGTAGAAGTTGATAATAAAGACGCCCACGAGGTTCCAGAGGCTCTCGTAGAGGAAGGTGGGGTGCACGTATACCGTCTCCTTGCCCGGCTGCGTCAGGCCCATGCGGCAGAAGATGTCGGTCTGATAGCCGAAGGCCTCGCGGTTGACAAAGTTGGCCCAGCGGCCTATGACCTGGCCGAGTATCAGCGCGCTTCCGCCCAGGTCCAGCGTGGCGGCGAAGGGTATCTTCTTGCACTTTGACCAGACGATGATGGTCAGCGCGCCGGCAATCGTGCCGCCGTACATGGCTATGCCGCCCTCCCAAATATAGAGGATGGAGATTAAATCATCCTTAAACTGATCCCACTCGCTGATGACATAGTAGATACGGCAGCCGACTATGGCCAGCGGCAGCACCCAGAGCACGAGGGAAAAGACGTCGTCGCTTTTTATGCCCAGCTTCGGCGCCTTTTTGCTGGCGTAGAACACCGCGGCGAGAAAAGCTATGGCCATGACGATGCCGTACATATATATCGTGAACTCGTGCCCGAAGAGGCTGAAGGTAAAGCTCGCCGGAAAGTCCAGCGTGAGGTTCCCCAGCATGGGGAAGCTTATCGCGGCGTCGCGCATCATGGTTGGCATGGGTATCAATCCCTTTCTTTCGGAAGTATCTGCGAGAACACAAGCCGCTCCGGCCTGAGGTATTCCCGCACAAAGCCGTTCACATCCCCGAGGGTGACGGACGAGAGCAGATCAAAGCTCTCATAGTATCCGCAGCCGTCGAAGCAGCAGCGCGCGAGGTCGGAGCAGAGGCCCTCGGGGTCGTTCAGGGCGCGCAGAAGCGCCCCGTAGGCCGCGCGGCGCGCGCGTTCAAAGGTTTCGGGCTCAATCCCCTTTTCCGCCGCGGCGGCGAATTCGCGCTCCAGGCGCTCCAGCACCCGTTCGGGTTCGGCGCTCGAACCGCCGCACTCGAAGAGCAGCACGCCCGCCAGAGGGCTTACGTCGCGGTAGAAGTTGCCGCGCAGCAGCCCCTCGGAGTAGAGGGAAGTATAGAAGGGGCTGCCCGCGCCCAGCAGGCACCTGGCGGCCAGCTCGCCGCAGGCGGTCAGCCTGAGCGCGGCGTCCCCGCGGGGCATGTCCGTGCAGAGCTTGGCCGCGGCCGTGAACAGGGGCTCCGAGACATCCATGCGCCTCTCGCTGCGGCGCTTCACAGGCTCCAGTCCCTCGCGTCCGCCGTAATCCGGCGCAGCGGGGCGGCTTTTCTCCGTCCCGGTCAGCCGCGCGGCCGTTTCCGCCGCGCTCACGGCGTCCACGTCCCCGGAGATGCACAGCGCCATATTTGCCGGGACGTAAAAGGCCCTGTGGCAGTCGTAGAGCAGCTCCGGGCTTATCTGCGCTATGCTCTCCACCGTGCCCGCCACGCTGTCGCGCAGCGGGTGGTGGTCAAAGAGCGCGCGCATGGTTTCGCTGTAGAGCACGAAAGAGGGGTCGTCCTCGGTCATGCGTATTTCCTGGCCTATTATGCCCTGTTCCTTCGCCACGCTTTCGGCGGTGAAGTACGGGGTGGTCACGAATTTTATAAGGAGCTCAAGGTTTTCCTCGAAGCGCTCGTCGCACTCGAAATAGTACGCGGTCATGTCCCCGCCGGTATAGGCGTTGGCCTCCGCACCGCGCTGCGTCAGGATGTCCAGCGCGTTGGCCCCGGGCAGGTCGAACATCTTGTGTTCAAGGAAATGCGCCACGCCCGCGGGCGTCTCCACGCGGCGGCCGTCAAGCGTGAAGTTCCGCGCCGCGCCGCCGTAATTGACGGCCAGCAGCGCGAACTTCTTGCGAAAGCCCGCTCTCGGCACCACGCGGACGGCCAGCCCGTTCTCCAGCTCGCATGACCAGAGCGTGTCGCCCGCGCCGGCATATTCTCTGGGGCTGATATTCATGTCTCTTCAGCCTCCCCGTCCTCGCCGCTGAGGAAATATATCGTGTCGCACTCCGTGCCCGACGCAATCCGCGCGACCTTTTCGGCCGTGACGGCCTCGCACTCGGCGGCCAGCTCCTCCGGCGAAAGCTCCGCGCCGGTGATGTTCATCTTCAGATAGTACATGACGAGCTCCACCGGGTCGTCCGGCACCAGGCGGAGCGCGCTCGAGCAGTAGCGCCTCGCCGTCTCCAGCTCGTCCGAACTTATCTCGCCGCGCGCCGTCTTCCCCAGCTCGGCAGTTATGCCCTCTACGACGGGCTCGAAGTTCTCCCTGTCTATGCCGCTCGCCACATACAGCAGCCCCTTCACGTCGTCTATGCCGGAGCTCGCGTAATAGCACAGCGAGCGCGCCTCGCGGATTTCACGGAACAGCTTGCTCGCAGCCGTGCCGCCGTATACCGCGTTGAATACGCGCAGCGCCGCCGGGTCCGGCTCCTCCATGCACTCGCCCAGGCGCCAGCCCATGCACAGCTTGCCCTGCTCCACGTCCATGGTCTCCCTGAACACGCGCGGCTGCGCCTCGAAGGCGTTCATGCGCACGTCGGTTCCGATATCGTAGTTGAGCTCGCCGCGGGGCAGGCTGAACAGCGCGTCAAGCACCGCGTCGCGCACGCGCGCGTATTCCTCGGGGCCGCAGTAGCAGACCTCCACCGGGCTCCCGGCGAGAAGCTCGCGGTAGCGCCGCGTCAGTTTAGTATAATGTATGCTCTCCGCCTCTTCCGGGTCGCTCAACACGGCGGCGGAGAGGTCCTCGCAGGAGCACATCAGTTCTATGAGCCTCTGCGCGGCAAAGCCCTCGCGGTCATTTTTGGCTGCGCGTATCTTTTCCGCCAGCTTCAGCTTTTCGCTGTTCACATATTCGGGCAGCAGCAGTCCGCCGCGCGTGTTCGGCGATATAAGCAGCTCGCCCAGGAGCGAGGCCGCGTCTTCAAGCTCGCCGCCTCCCCCCGGCAGGAAGCGCCCCGACGGGAACGTGGAATAAAAGCCCGTGACGCGGATTTCCCCCACGCGCAGCGGAACAGGCAGCGCCGCGGCGCCGTACAGGCTCTCGAGCCGGCGGGATATCGCCGCCATGTCCGGATAGCGCACCGTGCCGCGCCGCAGCACCGAGGGCACAAGCGAATCCATATAGGCGTTGGAACGCTCGAGCTGACTGAGCAGCACGATGCACAGGGCGTCCGTTTTGAACTTGTCCGTGCGCAGCGCGCTCAAGTATACGCCGGGCATTATCTCGTCGCGGTAGTACTCCAAGCTCATCGCCTCCAGACCTCACCGGGTTAGTATTCTTCCGCAACTTGTTATTATAACAGACGCCGGCTGATATAGCCACCTTAACTTTGTAAATTTTTCGCCCGCGGCTCACTGCCGCGCCAGCTCCTTGAGCGCCGGAGCGGCGGCGTCGGCAAAGAGGCGCACGGCGGTTATAGCCTCCTGGAGGCTGTTTCCGTTCGAGCCGACCTCGAGAATGAACATGCCCGTGCACAGATGCTGGTTATAGCGTTCCTTTACCACGCTCACGGGCCTCGCAAGCGTCGGGTATTTCGCGTTAAGCGCCTGCTGCAGATACAGGGCGAGACGCAGGTTCTGCTCCCAGTTTGGGTGATACAGCCCGCTCTCCCCCGTGCCGACAAGCATCATGAGCTGGCTCGAGGCCTTGCCGTCCAGCTCCGCCACCGTCTTGTACGTCACCTCGCCGTCGCCCAGGGCGTCGCGGTGGAGGTCTATCACCACGGCGATATCGGGATATTCGGCCAGATACTTCTCCACCGCGGCGCCGGAGCGGTTGTATGAGCCCGTATAGCTGGGATAGTCGTATATCTCGCGGTCGTGCAGCACGCTTATACCCTGCGCCTCGAAGGCCTTCGCAAGCTCGTCGCCCACGCGTATCACGTTGTAGTTCCTGTCCTCCGTGCGGTCCGTGTCCGTCTCAACATACCGGTCCATCTCATCCGGCGTATAGGCCTCGCTGCCGTGCGTGTGCACTATAAGCACCTGCGGTCCTTCGGCCGGCAGCGTCTGCGGCGCCCCCTGCGCCACCAGCTCCGCCACGTCTATGTCAAAGCTCGTGGAATTCTTTATCGTCAGCCCGCCGTATATTGTCGTGGGCACTATGCGCGGCCCGCCGCTCTCCTGCGGCTGCGGGTCCGGAGAGGCCGCCGGCGTCTCGGCCGCCGGTTCGTCCGCCGCTTCCGGCGCGCCGGTCTCGGGCGCAGGCGGCTGTGAAGGCTCCGGAGCGGGCGTCTCATGCCGTCCGAATTCCAGATTCAGGCTTGCGCTGACCATCCGGCCGGAGTCGAAAAGCTCCTCCAGCCAGCTCGAGGCCACCGCGCCGGCGCCGCAGACCGCCGCCGCCTTCAGGGCCAGTATCGCCGCGCCCGCGGCCGCTAGCTTCCGTCCCTTGCCCAAGTTCCCACCCCCTGCGCAAAATATATGCGCCGGCCCAGCTTCAAATGCCCCGGGGCCTTGCGAAGGTTGCTTAATTATGCTATCATTCACCGTGCTTTCCTGTCGAAAGCACAGTTTAACCGGCGAAAGGACACGAACAAATGGAGCATATTTTCAGACCGCGGGGCGTCTGCTCACGGGAAATGAAGGTGGAGATAACCGACGGGATTATCCGCCGTGTAGAGGTAAAAGGGGGTTGCGACGGCAACCTGAAGGGCATTTCGAAGCTGCTTGTGGGGATGAGGGCGGAAGACGCCATAGAACGCCTCGAAGGCACGAAGTGCGGTTTTAAGAACACTTCCTGCCCGGATCAGCTCTCCAGGGCGCTGCGCGAGTGCCTTGAAAAAATGGCAAAATAGTTTACATAACATTACACAGCGGTTACAAAGGTTACAAATTTCGAGCTTTTTGTCACCCAAACTTGCGTAATTGCAAAAAATTTTATGTCGAAACGCGTCGAGGCAAAATCTTTCAGCAGATAGCACAACACAATATATAGCGTCATTCGACGGAATATCTTCAAATTGTCCATATAATGTGGCCCGCTTGTTCAGTTTATAAAAAAACAGGTAACCCAGTTTGTACAATATGTCGATTGAATTTGACTTGCATTTTTGACTATAATTATTGCAGGAAGTCAATTCAACCCCTTCTGTGCGCTCCAATGCGGACAGATCGCTGCAAACTGAGGTGCAAAATGATCAGGAAAAGAAAACTGCATCTGACTCTCCTGCTCTGCGCCGCCGTGCTGTATGTGGCGGCCAACGGCTCCGTTATCGCGGAGGACGATGAGCAGCTGCGTCAAAGCCTGGCCGGCAACGCCTCCGACGCCTGTGTGCAGCAGGGATATGAGATAGAGACCGGCAGGCAGGCGGAAGAAACTGACAGCAGCGAGGCGGCGCCGGACAACCTTGCCCCGCTGTACATAAACGGAGTTCTGGACTCCACCTGCCCGGTGGTGAACGGGACGGCCGTGATGAGTCTGGGGCGCTTCGCCTCTCTGGCCGGGCTGGATTATGACGGACACGCGATAGCGGGCCTAACGCCCGAGCTCTCCGAGGACGGGGACTACGCCGTTGTAAACGGGCGGTACTTTTATCTGCCCGACGGCCTGTACGAGCAGGGCGGCGAGCTGCTGTGGCCGTTAAGGGTCCTGGCCGGCATGTTCGGCTGCGCGGTCACCTGGGACGCCGCCGGCGGCAGCATCAACCTTGACGTCACGGCGGTCGCGCTCCCCGAGAGCGGGGATACGTATTATAATGAGCAGGACGTCTTCTGGCTCTCCCGGATAATCTACGCCGAGAGCGGGAATCAGAGTCTGCCGGGCCAGATAGGCGTGGGCAACGTGGTGCTCAACCGCGTGGAGAGCGAACTCTTCCCGGACAGCGTATACGAAGTTATTTTCGACCGCACATACGGAGTGCAGTTCTCCCCCGTTGAGAACGGCACCATCTATTCCACCCCCGACGAGGAAGCGGTAATCGCCGCCAAGCTCGCGCTCGAGGGCGCCGACACGGCGGGGAACAGCCTCTACTTCGTCAACCCCTCCATCGGCGCGGGCTACTGGTTCGCCGCGAACCTCACCTATGTCACAACCATAGGCGACCACGATTTCTACGCCTGATTGCGCAGGGAATAAAAATGTGATAAAATGAGTGGCGCTAAATAAGCGCCACTCATATTTTTTGGTGATGTTATGGAAGAAATCCTGATTTCCGGCCTCGAGGAGCTGGGCCTTGCCGCGCCGGAGGACGCGTTTGAGCGCTTCCGGGCCTATTACGAATACCTGACGGAGCGCAACGCGGTCATGGACCTCACCGCCATAACGGGCGAGGAGAACACGGCCCGGCTGCACTTCCTCGACTGCTGCGCGCTTTTGAACGCGGCGGATTTCGCGCTCGCGGACGTCATAGACGTCGGCTCCGGCGCGGGCTTTCCCGGCCTGCCGCTCAAGATAATGTCTCCCTCCTCGCGCGTGACGCTGCTCGACAGCCAGAGAAAGCGCGCGGATTTCACCGCCGGGTGCATAGAGCGTCTGGGCCTCGAAGGCATAGAGAGCCTCTGTATGCGCGCCGAGGAGACGCCCGAAGATATGCGCGGGCGCTATGACATCGCCGTCTCGCGCGCCGTGGCGCGGCTCAACCTGCTTCTGGAGCTCTGCCTGCCCTTTGTGAAGCCGGGCGGGGTATTCCTGGCCATGAAGGGCCCGGACTGCGCCGACGAGACAGCCGAGGCCGCGAACGCCGCGGGCCAGCTCGGCGGACGGGTGCGCGAGCTGCGGCGCTATACCATACCCGGCACGGACGTGAGCCACGCCGTCGTGATAGTAGACAAGCTCAGCCCCACGCCGCCGCAGTATCCGCGCCGCTGGGCGCGCATGCTCAAAAAACCGCTTTGATTCCGGAGGAACGCCATGTGGTATAACGACAGCGTATTTTATCAGATATATCCCCTGG
>CALXGL010000113.1 GCA_944387825.1 uncultured Oscillospiraceae bacterium
AGCATGCTGAGCAGGACGACGAGGGTCGCCACACTGTCGGAGAGCGAATCCGAGGCCGTCGCGCGCATACCGGGGGAGTTTATCTTCTTGCCCACGGCGCGGTTGTAGAAATACATATAGCCCTTGACGCATATCGAGGCGGCGAGTATCAGCATAGCCAGCCAGCTCGCGTCCACCGGCTCGGGAGTGCGTATCTTGTCTACGGACTCCAGCCCCAGCTGCACGCCGACGACGATGATGATGAGCGACACCGCCACGCCGGAGATGTACTCTATGCGCCCGTGGCCGAAGGGGTGGCCGGGGTCGGGCTTCTTCGCCGCGAGGCGGAAGCCGAGCAGGGTGATGATGCTGGAGCCGGCGTCGGAGAGGTTGTTGAAGGCGTCCGCCGTCACGGCGATGGAGCCTGCGAGGGTGCCGGCCAGGTACTTGAAGCCGAAGAGCAGCACGTTGAGGCAGATGCCCACGATGGAGCAGAGCGCGCCGTAGGCCCTGCGCACCGCCGGGCTTGAGACGTCGCCGCGGTCCTTGATAAAGATTTTGGAAAGAAGCGTTATCATGCGCTAACCACCTAAATACGGCGATACGGCCCCCGCTTCGGGAGCCGTATCTGAGGATATTTTTTGAAGGCCCCGCCGGGCGGAGCGCGTCAGGCCAGCAGGCCCTCGACGGTGTCGGCCAGCTCCTTCAGCTCGGGGACCTCGAGCGTCTCGATCTTGCCGGCGTCGCAGGAGTCGGCGTAGCCGGGGTCGATCGGCAGCTTCGCTACCACGGGGATGCCGAAGCGCTGCGCAATCTCGTCTATGTGGCTCTCGCCGAAGATGCTGTGCTTTTTGCCGCAGTCCGGGCAGGTGAAGTAGCTCATGTTCTCCACGAGGCCTATGACCTGCTTATTCATCATGTTGGCCATGTTGACGGCCTTTTCGACTATCATGCCGACAAGCTCCTGCGGGCTGGCAACGACGACTACGCCGTTCACGGGCAGGCTCTGGAAGACGGTCAGGGGCACGTCGCCGGTTCCGGGGGGCATATCGACGAACATGTAGTCCACGTCGTCCCATATCACGTCGGTCCAGAACTGCTCGACCGCGCCGGCGATGATGGGGCCGCGCCAGACGACGGGGTCGGTCGTGTGCGGGAGGAGCAGGTTCATGCTCATCATCTGTATCCCGCCCATGCTCTTGAGCGGGAGGATGAAGTCCTCGCCGCCGCGGGCCGGGCCCTCGACGCCGAACATCTGCGGCACGCTGGGGCCGGTGACGTCCGCGTCCAGGACGGCTGTGCGGTGGCCGCGGCGCTGCATCTCGCAGGCGAGCAGGCCGGTGACGAGGCTCTTGCCCACGCCGCCCTTGCCGCTGACGACGGCGATGACCTTCTTGACGCTGCTGCCCTCGTGCAGGGGCTTGAGCCAGCTCTCGGGACTGCGGGAGGAGCAGTTTTCAGAGCAGGAGGAGCAATCGTGATTGCAGTTGGTGCTGTCCATATTTCTACCTCTTTCGTGCGGGCGGCGGCTTGCCCCGCCGGCAAATTCTCAGTGCGTCTATTATATCCCAACTTGCGATAAAGTCAAGCGGCGCGCCGTTCCCCGCGGGCGCGCGGGCTCAGCCTCCGGCGCAGTATTCCGCAAGTTCGCGGCAGATGCCGGCCGCGGCGGCGGAGATGCCGTCCAGCTGAGAGAGGGGCAGAGGGTTTTCCCCGAGCCCGCATTCTACGGTGAAGGCCGGTATGCCGAGGGCCTCTATGGCCCAGTCCCTGTACCCGGCGTTCGAGCTTTCGTCCGGGACGGTGTCCAGGGCGTAGCCGCTGGCGGCGGCGAGCCTTTCTGCAAGCGCCCGGGCGCCGGGCGGGGCGGAGCCCTTGTACTGCCAGTATATCACCTCGCCCTGCGTGTGCAGCGCGAGGACGCAGGCGGGGCGGACGCGGCGCGTGAACGTATAGAGCGCGCGGCTCTCGCTTGCGCACAGCGGCGCGCGGCCCACGTAATCGCGCGGCGCCGGGCGCGTCCAGCCCTGGGAGTATTTTATCCTCTTCGCCTCGTCCCAGCCGGCGGGATACTGCAGGTTCAGGTCCACGCCGCGTATGTTCGCCTTCCAGCCTGAGGGAAAGGGCAGCTCCGGATAGGCGGCGGCTATGCTTTTCGCCGAGTCATGGAAACGCCCGGAGGCGAGCCTGCCCGTCACAAGCGCCGCGCCGTCCGGATTTACGAGCGGGATAAAATAGAGCCGCGTTTTCCTGAAAATGCGCTCCGAGTCCGGGTCGCCCGCGGCGTATCCGGCCGCGAGGGCCCCGGCGCAGTTTATCAGCGCCGGGGCCGTTATCCACTCGTTCGCGTGGTGAGCCGCCGTGAACACGGCCGCGCGCGGCCCGGCGCCGAAGCTGAAAAAACGCAGTGGCCTGCCCATAACGCTTCTGCCGAACACTCCGGCGCGCAGGGTGGGAAAGCGCCGGAAAATTCCGTCAAAATCAAAATTTATCATTCCACCAATTTCCTTTCGCGCGGTGAAGCCGCTGTTTCAAGCTTATCGCGCGCAAAAGGCAATCATGCATGAAATAACCGCCTTTATTTTTCGCCGCCGGACACATAATGATTAAGCCGGGTTAAGACGGCAAATTTTTGTGCGGGGGGATGCAGATGAAAAAATTTTTGAAACGCCGCGTTCTGGGGCTGCTGCCGGCGCTGGCGCTGGCCTTCGCGCTGCCTGTGGGCGCGCTGGCGCAGGACCTTGTGCCGGTGGGTGAAGCGGTGGGCATAGAGGCGGTGACCGACGGGCTGCTTGTGGCGTCCTTGAGCAAGGTGGAGACGGCCTCCGGCGAAGCGAGCCCTGCGGCGGACGCCGGCGTGCTGCCCGGCGACGTGATAACGCGTATAGACGCCGAAGAGGTGTCCAATGCGGAGGAATTCGCAAAAGCGCTTGCCGGGCTGGACGGAAGCAGCGTAGAGCTGACCGTGCTGCGGGATGAGAAAACCCTGCAGCTCGAGGTGACGCCGGCGATGGACACGTCGGGCGTCTGGCGCCTGGGCCTCTGGCTGCGCGGCAGCGTCTCGGGCATAGGCACCGTGACCTATTATGACCCGGAGACGGGCGAGTACGGCGCGCTGGGGCACAGCATCACCGACGCGGACACGGGCGTGCTGCTGCCCATAGGAGAGGGCAGCATCTGCGACGCCAGCATTTCGGACGTGCGGCGCGGCGAACGCGGCAAGGCGGGCGAGCTGCACGGCAGCTACGACGCTTCCGACAAGATAGGCACGGTGCGCGCAAATACGGAGCACGGCATTTTCGGTACGGCCGAGGGCTTTGACGGCCAGCCCCTGCCCGTGGCGGAGACGGACGAGATAAGCGACGGCGCGGCGGTCATACTGGCCAACGTCTCCGGAGACGAGGTCCGCGAGTATGCGGTGGAGATAAGCGCGCTCGACTCGAATAACGAACGCCTGCTCATAACCGTCACCGACCCCGCTCTGATAGAGGCCACCGGCGGGATAGTTCAGGGCATGAGCGGCGCGCCGGTGCTGCAGAACGGAAAGCTCATAGGCGCCGTGACCCATGTGCTGGTCAGCGACCCGACGCGGGGCTATGGCGTCACGATTGCCGCCATGCTAGCAGAAAACGACGCGGCGTAAAATACGCGGCAGCCGGAAGGACGCGCTCTTTCCGGCTGCCTTTTTTACGCTCAAAGCGTAATCTGAAACACTATCCTGTCTCCTTTTTTCTCGGCGCGTATTCTGCCGCCCTGGGCTTCAGCCGCGGCCTTCGCTATTGAAAGGCCGATGCCGCTGCCCTTCACCGCTCCGGAGCGGGACTTGTCGGCGCGGTAGAAGCGGTCGAAAAGCCGCTCCAGGTCCGCATCCTCAAGGCCCTCGCAGGTGTTGGACACCTCTATAATGTTCCTCCGGCCGCTGCGGAAGGCGCGCAGGCTTATCTTGCCGCCCTCGGGCGTATATTTGAGGGCGTTGTCGAGCAGTATGCTTGCCATCTGCTGCACGGCGGCGCGGTCGCCGGTCAGCGTGAGGCCGTCCTCGATGCTCTGCGAATAGCTCCTGCCCGCGGCCCTTATCAGCGGGGCGAAGGGGTCGGCGGCCTCCCAGAGCGCGTCGCTGAGAGAGAAGCGGGCCTTCTCCGGCAGAGGGTTCTCCTCGTCCAGGCGCGAGAGCGTCACGAGGTCGGCGACCAGCTTTGAGAGCCGGGCGCTCTGCGGCTGTATATTCCGCACCCACTCGTTGTCCTCCAGCTCCATCGCCAGCACGTCGGCGCTGGTGGAGATGGCCGTCAACGGGGTCTTGAGCTCGTGCCCCGCGTTCGTGATGAACTGCTTTTGCATCTCCAGGTTCCGCATATAGGGCTTGACGGCGCGCCGGGCGAAGAGCAGCACCAGTATGAACACCGCCGCGAGACAGAGCGCGGCCACCGCCGCCGTGGTGATGAGCAGGCTGCGCACCGCGCTCAGCTCGCGCTCGGCGTTGAGGAATACGACGCTCGTCTCTCCGCCGTCCCCGCTTACGAGATAGCCGTAGCCCCCGTAAAAGCCTCGCCCGCGCCCGAGCTCGAGCGCGGCCGCGGCGTAAGCGGCGGCCTCGTCTGCGGATACGGAGGCGATGAAGTCGTGGTCTACGCCGGAGATGCCGCCGTCCTCGCCGTAGTGGACGGCGAAGAAGCGTATCATATACGGCAGCTCGCCGGAAAAGGGCGCCGCGCCGTCGCGCGGCGGTTCCGGCTGCCGGAGGGCGAAGTCCGGCCAGCGCCCGTCCGCCGCGGCGATAACGTCCAGCGTGCGGTCGAGCTGGTCCACGACGCTGCGGTAATTCCACAGGTTCAGAAAGCAGAGCAGCACGAGCACCACCGCCGTTATCGCCGCCATGGCCGCGCCCACAAAGCGCCGCGACATGCGCCTTAACATTCCGAACGCTCCAATACATAGCCCGCGCCGCGGATGGTCTTTATCTCGGCGTCCGCGCCCAGCTGCCGCAGCTTGCGGCGGAGGAAGCCGATATAGGTCCAGACCACGTCCATGTCCGACTCGGAGTTCAGCTCCCAGACCTTCTCCATCAGGCGCGAGGTGGAGAACACCTGCCTCGGGTGGCGCATGAAGAGCTCCATGAGCTGATACTCCTTGTTGTTGAGCCGGACCTCGCCGCCGTTCGCGCGCAGG
>CALXGL010000114.1 GCA_944387825.1 uncultured Oscillospiraceae bacterium
CGCCCAGGCAGCCCAGGCGCTTGAAGGCGTCGCGCTGGACGTTGACGTAGTGGAGGGCGAAGTCGCGGCAGGCGGTGCGGAACTCCGCCGTGGTCATCTCCTTGTGGTTGAGCTTCTGCTCCTTGATGATGGCGCTCTCTATCGGCATGCCGTGGTTGTCCCAGCCGGGATAGTAGATGGCCTGGCGGCCGGACATGGACTTATAGCGGACGATGAAGTCCTTGAGGCACTTGTTGAGCGCGGTTCCCATGTGTATCGAGCCGTTGGAGAACGGAGGGCCGTCGTGCAGGTCGAAAATCGGCCGTCCCTCGGTGCGCTTGAGCATCTCGTGGTAGAGGTCCATGTCGTACCACTCTTTGAGCATATCCGGCTCGCGCTTGGGCAGGCCGGCGCGCATGGGGAACTGGGTCTTGGGCAGATTTACGGTGGCGTTATAATCCTGAGGCATTGTCTTGTTTCTTCCTCTCTGTCTCTTAAAAATATGGCGGCGCAAAAGCGCCGAAGCGGGTCCGCTCAGAGCGGACCCACGCGGCATTCAACGTGTCAGTTGTTCGAACCCATGTTGAAAAGTCGGGTCACGTCGTCGGGGGTAATCTTCTCTCCCGGCGCGGACTCCATGACGGAGCTCACGTCTATCTTCGGCTCCGGCTCGTCGGGCAGGCTCTCGACGCTGCGCTCTATGCTGCGGACGGTCTCGTCCACGGTCTCTGTCTTTTCGCTCTTCGAGGGAAGCTCACCGGCTTCGAGCTTCCTGAGGTTTTCGAGCGTGCAGGCGCAGACCTCGCGGGAATCGCTGAAGAAGCGCTCGAGCGCGCTGCGCGCCGCGTCAAGGCGCTGCTGCTCCTTTTCGCGCTCCGCCCTGAGGGAACCGAGAATTTCGTCCGCCTTCGCCTCGGCGTCGGCTACGAGCTTGTCCGCGCGTTCGCGGGCCTCGGACTCTATCTGATTGGAGAGCTTCTGGGCGCTCAGGAGCGTCATGCGCATGGCGTCCTCGCTTGCGCGGTACTCTTCAATTTTGTCTACGAGCACCTTGAGCTTGGCCTTGAGCGTGGAATTCTCGCGCTGCGCGCTCTCGAGCGCCTGCGCGGCGTCCTCCATGAAGTCGTCCACACCGGCCATGTCATAGCCGCCGAAAACGGCCTTTTCAAAGGTCCTCTCCCGGATGTCCTGAGGAGTCATATTCATATCTTCCTTCCCACGTTTAGTAGTTTGTTTTTAAAGATACAGTCCCGAGCTCTCCATCTGGCTCATGGCGTCGGCTTCGGTGACCTCTTCGCCGTTGGGGACGACGAGATAAATGCTGCCGGAGACCCTTTTAACATAGCCCTGCAGGGCGTAGGCCGCGCCGCTCATGAAGTCCAGCAGGCGGCGCGCGTCCACCTTGCCCGCCTTCTCCAGGTTGAGCAGTATGGTGTTGCCCTCGAGCAGTCTGTCGGCAAGCTTTGCGCCGTCCTCAAACCTCGCGGGGGAGGCCATGGACATCTGGGGCTTCGCTTGCGCGGGAGCGGCCCGGCCGGAGCGCGCGCCGCGCGCCTCTTCGGCGTCGGCGGCGTCGGCCTGGCGGCGCAGCTCCCGCTTCGGTATTCGGAAAGCCGGCCGGTTCCTGGGCGCTGAAGGTATGCCTACGCTCTCGGGCGCAGCCTCCTCGGGCGACGAGAAAAAGCTGGACCGGCGCTCCGGCGCCGCCGCCTGCTCCGTCTCCTGAGACGGGCGGTCATCGGAAGCGGAGCCGAAGAAATCGTCGTCCTCATCGTCGTAGGGGTGAGTCAACTTTTTCAGTTCGCTAAAAAATCCCATTGCTTATCTCCCAGCCGGACGCGAGTAATCTCTCGCACCAAAGATTGCGGAGCCGACGCGGACCATGTTCGCGCCCTCCTCTATCGCGGCCTCATAATCGCCGCTCATACCCATGGACAAAAAGTCCATAGAGGTATTATCGTATTTTTTCGCACCAATGTCAATAAAAAGCTCGCGCATTGCGGCAAAATATGGCCGCGTATCCTCCGGATTCGCGCTTGCGGGGGGCACCGCCATCAATCCGCGCAGCCGTATATGCCCCGCCGCGGCCGCAAACTCGAGCGCCCGGGGCAGCTCCTCGGGCAGGAAACCGCTCTTCTGTCCCTCGCGGCCTATGTTCACCTCGAAGAGTATGTCCTGCGTCAGGCCCAGCTTTTCCGCCCGCCGGTCTATGAGCTCTATGAGCTCCACGGAATCCACGGACTCAATGAGGTCTGCGGCGCCGACGAGATATTTAATCTTGTTCTTCTGCAGGTGGCCTATGAAGTGCAGCGGCGCGCCGTCGTAGGCGTGCGCGGCGTTCTTCTCCACCAGCTCCTGCACCCGGTTCTCGCCGCAGGCGTCCACCCCGGCGGCTACGGCCTCCCTGACGCGCGCGGCGTCGTTCATCTTGCTGGCGGCCACGAGCAGGACCCTCCGGCCCCGGGCCGCGGCCTCTATCCTCGCGCGCACGGCGGCGACATTTTCGGCTATGGACGGCATTCTATCTATCTCCCATCATCCGGCTTCAAAACTGAGCTCCGCTCCGGCAAACCTGAGCTCCAGCGCCTCGCGCAGCTTTTCCCGGGATTCGAACACAACGGCGCAGTCCCCGCCGGAGGCCGCGCTTACATAGGCGGTACGCGCCCGGGCCCGGAAGCCCTCAAAGCGCAGCTCCACGCGCGAGCCCTCCTCCGGGGCCTCCGCACGGGGCATGAGCGCGGCATAGTACCAGCTTCCGTCATACACCAGCCGGCCCAGGACCTCCGGCTGCCGCGGCTCCAGCTCCAGCAGGGCCTCGAGCCGCTCCGGCGTCAGATCCGCCAGCGATTCGGCGGAGAGGTATTCAAGCCCGTCCGCGTCCGGCGACCACAGGGCGCTGAACGGAGAGGTTATAAGCTCGTACGGCTCGTCCTCCCCCTGCGTATACAGCGCGGCCAGCGGCTCCGCCAGCTCCGGCCGGCCCGCCGCCGCGGCGTATACGGCCCGGCGCACACATTCGCGCTCCGCCGCCTCGCCGGCTGCGCGCACGGCGCAGCGCAGCCCCTCCGGCGTCGCGGCGGCCGCGGCTATGACGCCGCCCGCGCTCACGCGCTCGCCCCGCGAGGCCAGGACAAGCGTCCCGCCCTCCGGCTTTGCCACCACGGTCTCTCCCCGCACGACAAGCCCATACAGCGCAGTCCCGCCCGCGGCGGGCGGCGTCTGCGCGGCGGACGGCTCCGGCGCAAGCCCGCGCAGCAGCCAGGCGCCGGCGGAGAGCAGCAGCGCAAACGCCGCGGCCCCGGTTACGAAGCCCGCCCGCGCCAATTATGTAGCCGCCTCCGGGCTCTCCAGCGCAACCGGCCTCACGGGCGCGATGGTGGAAATGGCGTGCTTGTATATGAGCTGCTGTTTGCCGTCGGAGTCTATAACGACGGTGAAGCTGTCGAAAGCCCGCAGCACGCCGCGCAGCTGAAACCCGTTCATAAGGAACAGCGTCACGGGCACGCGCTCCGCCCTTGCGCGCATGAGGAAGGTCTCCTGCAGGTTCTTTGTCTTTTCCATATCTCTCGCTCCTTGCCGGGCGGGAGGTGGATTTACATAATATCACATCCCGCCGCACATATAAATAGTAATATTGTACAAAACGTGCCGATTCCACGCTTTGTACGCCATTATATTATACCGCGGGCGGCGAGAAAGGCTGTCGAATCCCGCGCGGCGCTCTCGAAGTCGGGCTCTTTTCCCCAGCGTATCCAGAGCGCGTCCGACTTTCTGCGCAGCCAGGTGAGCTGGCGCTTGGCGTAGCGGCGGCTCTCGCGCTTTATGAGCTCGACGGCTTCGGCGCGGCTCCGTTCCCCGGCCAGAGCGGCGGCGGGCTCCTTATAACCTATGGCCTGCCGCGCCGTGGCGGACAGGCCCGCCCGGCTCAGGCGCTCCACCTCCTCGAAAAGCCCCTGCTCCACCATCTCGTCCACGCGCGCGTCTATCCGCGCGTAGAGGCGGGCGCGCTCGGCGTAGTCGAGGACTATATAGGCCGCGTCGTAGCGCGGCGCTCGCGCGGCGCTCTCGGCGTCGTGCTCCGTTATGGTTTTCCCCGTGAGCAGGTAAACCTCCATGGCGCGGACTATGCGCTTCTTGTCCGCGGCGTGCAGCTTCGACGCGCGCTCCGGGTCCACCTGCGCCAGCTCGCGGAGCAGGCCCTCGCCGCCTATCTCGTCGTAGCGCTCCTCGAGCTCGGCGCGGCAGATGTCCTCCGCCCCGCTGCGCTCGCAGAAGTCCAGCCCGCGCACGAGCGAGTCTATGTACAGCCCTGTCCCGCCGACGACAATCGGCAGCTTCCCGCGCGAGAGAATCTCCTGCGCCGCGGCGTCGGCGGCCTCGACATAGCGCGAGACGCTCCACTCCTCGGAGGGGTCGGCGGCGTCAATGAGATGGTGCGGCGCGGCGGCCCTCTCGGCCGGCGTCGGCTTCGCCGTGCCTATGTCCATGCCCCGGTATATCTGCATCGAGTCCCCGGAGATAATCTCCCCGTCCAGGCGCTGCGCAAGCAGGATGCCCAGCCGGGTCTTGCCCGTGGCGGTCGGCCCCGTTATTACGGCCAGCTTCTGCGGCATACAAAAACTCCCCCAATTCTCACAATGTTGTGGTGGAAAAATTGATAATTATGTGGTAGTATGATTCATGGCAAGTTATGCAAAATTTATTTGCCGCAACTCGCGGCGAACGGAGGATTTGCGTGAAAGTCAAAATATCCACCGACAGCACATGCGATCTGCCGCGCGAATTTATAGAGCGCTATAATATCGGTGTGCTGCCCATGTACATAGTCCGCGACGGAGTCTCTCTCCGCGACGGCATAGACATCAGGCCCGAGGACATGTATGAATACACCAAGAGGACAGGCCAGCTCTGCGGCACCGCCGCTGTCACGGTCGCGGACTATACAAACGCCTGGACGGAGTGGCTCCGCGACGCGGACGCCATAGTCCACGTCGCCTTTTCCAGCGAGCTCTCGGCCAGCTGCAATAACGCCCGCATAGCGGCCGGGGAATTCAAAAACGTCACGATTGTCGATTCGCTCAACCTCTCGACGGGCTTCGGCCACCTCGTGCTTGACGCGGCCATAATGGCCGAGGCGGGCCGCGGCCCGGAGGAAATCGCCGCCGAGGTGGAGCGCCTCGTGCCCAGGATGGACGTCAGCTTCGTCCTGAACACCCTCGATTACCTGCGCAAGGGCGGCCGCTGCACCACCATACAGGCCCTCGGCGCAAACCTGCTGGGGCTCAAGCCCTGCATCGAGGTCCACGACGGAAAGATGATGGTCGGCAAGAAGTACCGCGGCAAGATTGAGGCCGCCTACCACCAGTACATACGCGACAGGCTTCAGGGCCGGGACGACATAGACCTTCGCCGCGTGTTCATAACCGACTCCGGCCTGCCCGACGACGTGCGCGCGCGCCTGCGAGAGACCGTGCTCGCCTGCCAGCCGTTCAAGGAGGTCTACAACAACCCCGCCGGCTGCACGATAAGCGGGCACTGCGGCCCCTGGTGCATGGGCGTGCTGTATTATCATAAGTAATTTTTTAATATCTAAGGCTTCTTTCTGGGGGGATTTCTTTGGTGCTTGGCCAAAGAAATCCCCCCAGACCCCTAAAGAAAGCCGCCTGCTGCGTGACGCGGGGCGCACAGCGCTTGCGTTGGTTTCGCGTGGGCTGTAGACGGGGGTTGGGTATCCCGTAGAAGTATACGTTTGCGCCTCCAAAACCGCGCGTTCGCTTCGCGGGCGCTCAGTTGCGCGAAAACGCAGGTTTTTCGGCGCTGGATTAGCGCTGGCCGCGTATAACGCGCCGCCCTTGCTCGCTGCTGCGCAGCATCGCACGTGGGCGGGCGTGCGGTCTACGGATAACGTCGCCACTCCTTACGCCTCCGCTCAACTCACGTTTCTCACCCGCTTACGGCTCCGCTCTTGGTACGTTTACCACCCAACCGTAGGGGGCGGCGTCCCCGACGCCCCTTGGGCTGGATGACACACCGCGCCCCGGATGCGCAGCAGCCCTCTCGGCGGCGCGGGTGCGGGGTAATCACGTTGTACGTCAACCGGCGCCGGGCGGGCGTGGAAGATAAGCCCCTACGACGGGTTGTGAGCGTGGAACCGACGCTGTCCGTCCACCACCGGCGTGGCGTCGGGGACGCCGCCCCCTGCGGGTGAGCGCGAGACGTGTGTGGCGCGGAGCCGGTCGGTTGGCGCGTGACGTACGTTGGGCGGTTTTGCGTAAGCGAAGGTCGCGCACCCCCCACCCCCGTGCGACGCTGCGCAGCAGCGAGCAAGGGCGGCGCGTTATACGCAGCCAGCGCTAATCCACCGCCAAAAACCTACGTCCCTGCTAAACTAAGCGCCCGCGAAGCGAACGCGCGGTTTTGGAGGCTAAAACGTATACTTCTACGGTATGCCCAACCCCAGTCTACCGCCCACGCGAAACCAACGCAAGCGCTGTGCGCCGCCGGTCAGCCGCCAGGCGCCTTTTCCTTTCGGGGGCCCGGGGACGCTTTCTTTTGGCAAGCACAAAAGAAAGCGCCCCCGGAAATTTTTTACCCGCCGATAAGTTCATAGCTCCGTCTCGCCACACCCAGCTCCTCATTCGCGGGGATAACCAGCACGCGGACGCGGCTTGCGTCCGTGGATATGACGCGCGCCCCGGACGGGCCAGCGGCGTTTGCGGCGCTGTCGAGCTCCGTGCCGAACACGGCGAGGCCGGCGCAGACGCGCTCGCGGACCTCCGCGCTGTTTTCGCCTATGCCGCCGGTAAAGACCAGGTTGTCCAGCCCGCCCAGCTCGGCGGCGAAGGCCCCGGCGTATTTGACAATCTGATTTACGAACATGTCCACGGCCAGCTTCGCGCGCGCCGAGCCCGCCGCCGCGGCCTCCTGCACCTTGCGCAAATCGTTGGATACGCCCGAGACGCCCAGCAGGCCGCCGCGCTTTGCAAGCCCGTCGAGTATCTCCTCCAAACTGAGCCCCATGTGCAGCAGGTAGGGCAGGACATAGGGGTCGAGGTCGCCGGTGCGGTTGGCGTGCATGACGCCGGTCTGGAGCGAAAAGCCGAAGCTGGTGTCCACGCTTTTGCCGCCGTCTATGGCGCAGAGCGAGCAGCTGCCGCCCAGATGGCAGGAGACGGTGCGGCCGCTTGAGCCGAAGAGGGCGGCCAGCGTCTCGGCCACATAGGAGTGCGACGCGCCGTGATAGCCCATGCGCTTCACACCGTAGTCCTCGTACCATTCGTAGGGCACGCCGTACAGCGCCCGCTCGGGCGGTATCGTCCTGTGGAAGGCCGTCTCAAACACGCCCACCAGCCTCGCGGCGGGCATCAGTTCCCGGAAGCGGCCTATCGCCTCCAGATACGGCCCATTGTGCGCCGGAGCGACAACCAGGTACGCGCGCATGGCCTCGAGAACCTCGTCCGTCAGCTCGTGTACGCCGTAGAACCCGCGCGCCAGTACGGTTTTGAAGCCCACGGCCGCTATCTCGTCAACGCGCGCGACGGCGCTCATGTCCTCCAGAAAGAGCCGTATACCCTCCGTGTAGCCCGGCACGTCCTGGCCCTCGGCGCGGTGCGAGCCGCCGGTCAGCAAGTTATCCCAGCTGTATATGGCCTCGCGGCTGCCCACTCTCTCCACCTTCGCCGCACAGAGCACCCGCTCTTCCGGCATGTCGTAAAGCTTGAACTTGAGCGAAGTGCTTCCCACGTTGCTGACAAGCAGTTTCATAGCTGCGCCCCCCTGAGTTTTTTTAAAAGCATATCAGAATTCCCCGCGCCTTTCAAGCCCGTTCCCGCCCCACGCAGGGCTTGAAAAAGCAAAACCGGAGCCCAGCACAGCGGGTCCGGCACCTCAAAGTTCATCGCAATCCTTGTTCAATCTATTGTATCCAACCGCACCGCATAAACCAAACGCAGGCAAGCCGATGCTCAAATGGACATCGCCTTGTCTGCGTTGAATTCGTCAAAGTCGTTTGACGGATGGCAATTTACGTTTGCCGGTTGCCGGAGTCTGAGAACTGATAGAAAAGTACGGTTGAGAACCTCAGCGGCCTGTTACAGGAGTTTTACCCCAAGGGTAGGAACCTCTCTTGCGTCTCTCCGGCTGCCCCAAAATGAGGCGGGCGCTTACTAACGTCAGGCCTCATAAGATGCTTAAATTCCTTTCCTCTCATGAACTCCGGGACTTCGAGGCATCTTCCCGTTGCTCTTAGTTTGACAAATCATTCTGAGAGCTTCTGATTGCAGAGGCTCTCACTCCACTTTCAACGCAGCATTTCCATGAACGGACGGAAATTATACGTCGTTCATCAGTATTTGACGTGCCTTTTCCAGACCCGGAAGCCCTATCTTGAAAATCGTCGCATCAATACCGTCACACGGCAAAAGGCTCATGGATATTTGAGCAAAAACAACGCAATCTACATTCTTTGAGAGCTCAATCAATGCCTGGCGGACCATTTTATCGTGAGTTTCCCGATCTCCGCTTGAGAGGACTTCGAATGCGTTTGTTACAACTACAGGAACCAGCTCGATTTTCTTTCCTATTGAATCAGCATATTCCTGCATTACGCGTCCTATAGCACCCGGGCTGCTGCTTACGGTTCCAATCACGCCTATCTTTGCTCCAAAGTTTACAGCAGCTTCTGCCGTTGGCTTCTCTATGGAAAACATGGGCACCGGCATCAATGACGCCAAAAGCTCTGTTGCTTTGTTTACCGAAGTGCATGTACACATGATACATTGAGCTCCCATATCTACGCCGCAGTTTGCATAAGCGTACATTCTTCGGAGTATTGACGGCGTTACCCCTCCTTTTTCTCTTGTCTCCTTGAGCAGCGTATCGTCGGTAATAGTTACGACATCAATTTCGGGATTTTCTATTTTAAATGGTTCGAGAAAAGGATCGTAAATGGTGTCCTTAAAATTATTAATAGTATTTATACACAGAAGTTTTTTCATTTTCTTATCTCCAATCAATTCTCTGTGGTCAGAATCATGATTGAACGAGAAAATGAGGTCGAAGCAATTGCAAAAGAATGCGCCTCAGTTTTTACGTAATCTCCACTCTTCAAGACTGTCCCTGACGGCCGCTCTAAGGGCGTCCTTATCACGCATACGGAGGCTATCATAAATCCTATAGTGATTTTCAATGCAGCATCTCTGCCCGCCCTCTTTTTCCATGGTCTTTGCTATCCCCTGTCTAAAGAGGTCGTTTATCACATTACCTATGCGCATTATCAGGGCGTTTCCCGTTATTTCGTATATTTTAGAGTGAAAATTCATTTCCTGTTCAAGACAATACCCCACATCTGTGTGTCCGTTTTCAAAACCGCTTTTGTGCTCGTCAACAATTTTTTTAATCTGTTCAATGTCCTCGTCTGAGGCTTTATCGATTACAAGCTCCATCGCAGCGGTTTCGAACATGATTCTGAGCTCATATATGTCGCGGTCCCTGTCCAAATTTACGTTTTCCGGGCTCCGTGCTTCAATTATCATGCTGAAAAGGAGGGGGTTGAACATCGCCGGCTTTACTTTTGTAGCTACAAAGGTTCCCTGGCCTCGCCGTTCCTCAAAAACACCAACTGAGGTAAGCATCTTTTTCGCTTCTCTCACTGTTCCACGTCCCACACGGAATGACTCTGCCAGCTGTCCTTCAGAGGGCAGCAAGTCTCCTGGTTTTAATTCTCCGGAGATAATGCTGTTGCAAAAGTGCTGATATATTTTCTGGACGGCAAGTTCACTGTCAATCGGTACTATATTCATTTCGCATGCTCCTATAAAATAAAAGTGTTATAATAATACATACTACATTTAATGTCCCTCTTTGTCAATGCAATTGATATAATATAGCACCTATTTTTGCAGGTCCTTTTCAGCTTGATTACGCTGTCCAGCGATTTAGAGACATGCCTGCCATCCACCGTCTACGTATATGGTGTATCCGTTTATGTAGTCTGAGGCAGATGATCCCAAAAATATGGCTGTTCCTATAATATCTTCTGGCTTTCCCCATCTTCCAAGCGGCACTTCCTTTTTAACCCAGCTATCAAACTCCGGGTCTTCTGTCAACGGCTTTGTTAAATCCGTCTCAATGTATCCAGGACCTATGGCATTGCAAGTTATACCATATCTTCCCCATTCAGTAGCCATGGATTTGGTAAGCATCTTAAGACCGCCTTTTGCAGAACTGTAGTTGGCTATATTTTGACGGGCAAGTTCGGCATTAAGTGAGGTTATATTTATTATTTTTCCCTTTCCGCGAGGTATCATCTTTCTTGCAACAGCCTGCCCGACCAAGAAAGCGCTCGTCAGGTTAACGTCGATGACTTTCCTCCACTCTTCGCTTGTCATATCTATCAGCATATTGCGCCGGTGAATACCGGCGTTGTTAATGAGGATATCTATTGGCCCTACTTTTTCTTCAATGCTGTCAACAGCTTTTTTTACTTGTTCTTTATCTGATACGTCAAAGGCGTACGCGTAAGCTTTATATCCACGAGACTTTAATTCTGCCGTAACCTTGGTTAAAGTCTCTTTTCCGCTTGCATTCATTACAACAGTGGCACCAGCTTCCAGGTATCCCTTTGCATAGGCCAAACCCAGCCCTCTGCTGGAACCGGTTATCACCACGGTCTTATCTGATACATCAAACATTGAATTATACATTTGCGTCCACCTCTATTTTTGTTCGATAGCCCTGCACGTCTGCTGGATTATATGGTCTACGGTTAATCCGCAGGTTTCAAGCAGCTGCGCATATTCGCCAGTTTCTCCAAAGCGATCTTCAATGGATACAGGTAATACTGGGACATGGCAATTTTCTGCTGTTGTTTCGCTAACCAGCGAAAACAGTCCGCCATAGCGGCTGTGTTCTTCGACGGTGACAAATGCGCCTGTTATCAGCGCCTGACTGATTATGGCTTCTCTGTCGAAGGGCTTGATGGTCAGCATCTCCAGCACAGATGCGGAGATACCCATACCCGAAAGCCTCTCAGCGGCCTTTAACGAAACACCTGTCATAAGACCTGTTGCTACAATTGTTACGTCGGCACCTATTCTGTGCGTTATACATTTGCCCAGGTTGAAGGTTTGCCTTTCTTCATGACAAGTTGGCGCCGGTACGCGAGGGACCCTTATGTATACAGGTCCATCTACAGCAGCCGCCTCTCTCAGCGACCAACGTAAGGTTATGCTGTCGGAAGGCACCAGGATGTGCATGTTTGGCATTGCACCCATAATAGCAAGGTCTGTGGTTGTCTGATGAGTTGCGCCGTCTCCGTATCCGGACAGTCCGGCGTTTGCACCTATCAGCTTGACGTTAAGTTTTGGATAGCATATTTGACTTCTGATTTGGTCTATTGATCGCAAGGCGAGCAAAAAGCCAAACGTAGTTACGTAAGGAATAAAACCGCAGGTAGATAGTCCGGCCGCAATGGAAACCATGTTTGCTTCGGCAATGCCCACATTGAAAAACCGGTCAGGAAATTCTTCGCCGAATAAAGCCGAGCGTGTTGTGCTTGATAGGTCCGCATCCAGCACAACTATTTTGTCGTTTTCCCGGCCTAGGTCTCTAAGTTCCTCCCCGAATACGTCTCTGAGTGCTCTTTCCGCCATC
Source organism: uncultured Oscillospiraceae bacterium (assembly GCA_944387825.1). Lineage (GTDB taxonomy): Bacteria > Bacillota > Clostridia > Oscillospirales > Oscillospiraceae > Scatomorpha. Next base: position 11,632 of record CALXGL010000114.1, read on the forward strand.
TCCTCATTCCTCCAGTTCCTTCATCGCCTTTTCGTATGCGGTGTCATCCACAGTTTTGCCGTGCCACTCAGATTTTCCTTCCATAAAGGAGATGCCTTTTCCTTTTACCGTATGGGCAATGACAGCGCCTGGGCGGCCAGGATGTTTCCGCGTATGTTCAAGCGCTTCTTCTATAGACGCAAAGTCATGGCCATCACATTCTACGACGTTCCAATCAAAGGCTCTAATTTTTGCCGCGAGGTTTCCTAAAGGCATTATTTCATCATTAGTACCATCCAATTGAACTTTGTTGTAATCTATAATAACCGTAAGAGTGTCAAGTCCATATTTCGCCGCGCTCATAAAAGCCTCCCAGTTTTGCCCTTCATTAAGCTCTCCGCAGCCGGTTAAAACATAACTGTGGTATGCTTTGCCGTTCATTCTTGCGCCCAGGCTGGTCCCAATGCCAAAAGATATGCCCATGCCCAATGAACCGCTTGATATTTCCACTCCGGGAACTTTGTTCTTGTCGGGATGCCCCTGGAGTATACTGTGGAACTGCCTGAAGGTTTTCAGCTCACTTTGAGGGAAAAAACCTTTATCCGCCAATATGGCATACAGCAGAGGGCATGCGTGGCCCTTAGACAGGATAAACCTGTCTCTGTCAGGGCATTCCGGTAAGGATGAATCCACTCTCAGTTCCCGATAATAGAGCAACGTAAGTATTTCAACGGCTGACAGGGACCCGCCAGGGTGGCCTGACCCTGCTAAATGAAGCATATCTAAGATCATTCGCCTCAGTTGTTTCGCTTTTTTTTTGAGGAAATCTATATCGTTTGCTGTTAAAGTGTTCATTATAGTCTCCCAGTTTAATATACGCTCAAGCCAAGTATGTGCTGGCAGATGTTTTTCCCCCATGCCCCGTCCAATTTGTATGGAAAAATACTCCTCGGGGGGCATCTACGCGCTCATATGTATGCGCACCAAAGTAGTCCCTTTGCGCTTGCAGCAGATTTGCGGCAGATTTCTCACTTGTGTAACTGTCAAAATACTCCAACGCCGCAGCGAATGCGGGAACAGGGATGCCGTTTAATACTGCATAACCTATGACGCGTCTGAAAGCTGGCAGCAGCTTTTTCACCTTAATTTCGAAGCACTTATCCAAAAGCAGGTTGTTTAACCCGGGATTGATTCGAAAAGCATGGCTTATGTCGGTGAGCAATCGGCTTCTTATTATACATCCGCCTCTCCATATAGAGGCAATATCTTCATAATTCAGCTTCCAGCCGTAGCTTAAGGACGCAGCTCTCATTAGCGTATAGCCTTGTGCGTAGGAGATAATCTTACTGCAGTAAAGGGCTTTTTCTATATCATCCACCAGCCGGGCCTTATCTGCGTGGTAATCCGGCGCGCTATGCGGATATATTTCTGAGGCTTTTGTGCGTTCCGCTTTCAGGGCTGAAAGGCTTCTCGAAAACACAGCCTCGGCAATAAGAGTAAGGGGTATTCCCTCGTTTAAAGCAGTTATAACTGTCCACTTTCCCGTGCCCTTTTGTCCGGCAACATCAAGAATCTTTTCCAGAACAAGCTCGTTCCGTTCGCTTCTGTGCTCTAGAATGTCCGCAGTAATTTCTATAAGGTAAGAATTTAGTTCTCCATCATTCCAGCGCGAAAACACATCATGCATTTCATCGGCGCTCATAGAAAGGCCGTCTCTCATAAGTTGATATGCCTCGCAGATAACCTGCATGTCGCCGTATTCTATACCGTTATGAACCATTTTTACAAAATGCCCGGCGCCGTTTCCGCCTATCCATCTGCAACATGGCTCACCGTCGTCTGCCTTTGCGCAAATTGCTTCAAAAATGGGTCTCAGGCAGCTCCATGCCTCCGTGCTGCCGCCCGGCATCATGCTTGGCCCGTGTAAAGCACCTTCTTCACCGCCGGATATTCCGACTCCGCAGAAAAGCAGCCCCTTTTCTTCCAGGCATCTGGTTCGTTTTATGGTATCCTCAAAATAGCTGTTTCCGCCGTCTATTATAATGTCTCCCTGCTGCAGCATAGGA
>CALXGL010000115.1 GCA_944387825.1 uncultured Oscillospiraceae bacterium
CCTTCACGAGCTCGCTCGGCTGCACGGTGAAGGCGCCGAAGTTGAGCCAGCTGCCGGAGCCGCCGCGCACCTCGCCGAGGACGATAGTGACCGCCAGCAGGCCCATCGCGGCGAGTGCGGCGAGCCATCTCACGGCCTTTACGCGCCGCAGGTCCCTCAGCCACCAGCCGAGGAAGAAGAAGAGCGCCACGCCGAGCACGAGGAACAGCACCTGGCGGAACATGTCGTCCGGCGTGCTCGAGGCCGCGACGGCCGTGCCCAGCGTGCTGAGGAAGAAGGCTATCGTCTCCGGCTCGAAGCCCGTGCGGCGCACGGAGCGCATGACGAGATAGCAGAACCACTCCAGTACTATAAGCGCCAGGAAGGCGAGGCAGATGGGCATCAGGTATTCATCCTCGGCGCTTATCGTAAACTCCAGGGTGAGAAACGCCTGAAAAAGCGTCAGGATGAGCAGCGTCACGCCCGGGCCCACGAAGCGTCCGGGCGCCGTGCGCCGGCGCTCAAGCCACTCGCGCTCATCCCGGCTCACCTCCTGGAACACTAGCTCCTCGCCGGCGAAGTCCAAGACGTCTCCGTCACGCACCGGGTCGAGCAGGTCGGCCTCATTCCCGTTTACGAAGGTGCCTCCGTGGCTGCGCAGGTCGGAAACCGTCCAGTACCCCGCCCCGTCGCGCTGCAGCGAAGCGTGTATGCGCGAGACGCTGGGCGCGTCGAGCACGACGTCCGCGCTGCGCGAGCGGCCTATGATGCACTCCCAGTGGTACACAGGGTGGCGTTCGCCGTTCAGGTCCACGAGATAGGCCCAGGTCTCCGGCTCATAGCGTTCGCGCAGCATGCTTCGCAGGCAGCGCGCAAGTATCCAGAGGGCCAGCAGCGGCAGAAGATACCGCGTCGCCCCTATTACATATCCTACAAGCTCCGTTACGTCCGGCATTGCCGCACCTCCAAAGCGCAAAATAACAGTGAGTAGAGATTATACCACTTCGCGCCGCTTCTGACAACCTGTTGACAAAGGCATATGCGTCAACTAAAATGGTATCATGATACGTAAGACGAAATTTTGGGTAATATTGTTCGCATGTGTTTTTGTGCTTGCGGCGGTGTCGTTTTACCTGCTCTGGAACTCAGGCGGCACGGGCGCCGTCACCGCGCGCATCTGGCTGGACGGCGAGATAGTCGAGGAGATAGAGCTGAGCACCGTCGTCGTGCCCCGTGAGTTTGATATAACCACCGAGCTGGGCACAAACCGCATACGCGTGGAGCATGGCAGCATATGCGTGATAAGCGCGGACTGCCCGGACCAGACCTGCGTCCACATGGGCAAAATCAACGGCTCGTTCCAGACGATAGCCTGCGTCCCACACAAGCTGGTTATAGACATACTTACGGAGGACGACGCATGAAACCGGCAAGACGCATTGCGCTTACCGCGGCTCTGGCGGCGGTCGCGCTCACCATATTCGTAGCTGAAAGCCAGCTGCCGCCGGTCGTACCCATACCGGGCGTAAAGCTGGGCCTCGCCAACATTGTGACGCTCGTCGCCATGGCGGTGCTGGGCCGCAGGGAAGCCGGCGCGGTGCTGGCCGTGCGTCTCGTGCTGGGCAGCATGTTTGCCGGGGGCTTCTCGGCCTTTATGTTCTCCGTCGCCGGCGGCGCCGCAGCCTACATAGTGATGTGCCTGCTGGTGGGCTTATTCCCCGAAAAGCTGCTCTGGGTGGTCAGCGTGTTTGCCGCCCTGGCCCACAACGCCGGGCAGATGCTGGTCGCCGTGTTCGTGACCGGTACGCCGGGAATCATGATTTACATACTCATCCTAGCCGCCAGCGGCATCGTAACCGGCGTTTTTACCGGCGTCGCCGGCATGTTCCTTATCCGGGCCGTCCGCCGCTCCGGGATTACGCGAAAATAATTTCTGACTCTCTAAATTTTTGTGCCTTAAAGGAGACAAACCATGAAAAGCAGAAAAATCCCCACTGTTGTAGCCCTTGCCCTCGCCCTCTCCCTGCTGATGAGCGGCTGCGGCCTGCTGTCCATGCTCGGCGGCACGGATGAGGCCATGCGCGACCTGGTCCAGGGAAATCTGGACGAAATCTATCTGGGGCAGTACAATGAAGAGTTCCTCGAGCTCACAAACACCACGGAGGCCGAGGCGGAGCAGTACTATCTCGACGGCCTGAACCTGGAGGCCCAGTATTTTGCCCAGTACTTCCTGATTGAAAACCTGACGGACGAGATAAAAGCCGAGATAGTCGAGCTATACAAGGACATTTACTCTCACTCGAAATATGAAGTAGGCGAAGCGGCTAAGATAGACGACGACACCTACGGCGTGCCCGTCACCATCTATCCCATGGACATCATACAGAGCGTATTCGACGAAGTCTCGGCCGCGCTCGACGAATACAACGCCGGCTTCAGCGACGAGGAGTACAATGAGATAGTCTCCGACGAGGACGCCTACGCGGCATATGACGCCGGCTGGGCGGAAATAGTTATCGGCATAGTGCGCGACGCCGTACCGGGCATTGGTTATCTCGACCCCGTAGACATGGTCGTCCAGGTTCAGCTCGGCGACGACGAATACTGGAGCATCGCCGACAACGATTTCTCCGAGGTGGACGCTACCATGATTTACTACCCCTGATGCCCGCCTAAAATACGAAGCCCCGGCCTGCGGCCGGGGCTTGCTGCTTTTATAAAAAGCCTCGCAGAGTTTGCGGCTGCGGCCGCAAACAGAGTTAAAGCCGTTTTTCCCGGGGGCGTGTACCTCGGGAAAAACACCGCTCGCGCAGCGGAGTGTGCGAGCGTGCGCCGTGGCGTGCCCGGCGCTCCGAGTGCGCGCAGCGAAGCGTCCCTCTGCCGGAGAAGGCTCTGCCTTCTCCGGCAGACTGAAAGCCCCGGCCTGCGGCCGGGGCTATGTTCTATTCTTCCTCGCCTGCAGGTTCCCGCCTGCGGACCAGCACCTTGTCTACGCGCTGTTTGTCCATGGCAAGCACCGTGACGCTCAGGTTCTCATATTCGAAGCTCTCGCCCGGGACCGGGAAGCGGCCGAAGCTCTCTATGGTCCAGCCGCCGACGGTGTCGCTTTCAAATTCGAAGCTGTCCTCGTCGATTCCAACCAGCTCCAGGAAATCGGAGATGGTCATGTCGCCGTCGAGCTCGTATTCGCCCTCGGCCTTTTCCACGACCTCTGTCTCGACCTCGTCCGTCTCGTCCCAAATCTCGCCTACTATCTGCTCGAGCACGTCCTCCAGCGATATGACGCCCAGCGTTCCACCGTACTCGTCGGTGACTATGGCGAGATGCTTCTTCGCATGGCGCAGCTCCTCGAGCACCTGGGGCAGCTTCACCGTCTTATAGACGTACAGAGGCTCCATAAGCAGGCTGCGTATATCCGGGCGCGGGTCGTCGGTCAGGGCCTTGAGGAAATGGTTGAGGTAGAGGAAGCCTATTACGTTGTCTATGCTGTCCTCATAAACGGGCAGGCGCGAGTGCTTGCTGTTTTCAATCTCGGCGAGTATGTCCTCCCAGTCGTCATCGATGTCTATGGCATCCACGTCCACGCGGGCCGTCATGGCCTCGCTCGCGCTTACCTCGTCGAATTCGAGCGCGCTGCGCAGCAGCTCGCTCCGCCCCTCGGTGAGGACGCTTTCGTCCTCGGCCGTCTCGATAATGTTCTGAAGCTCTTCGACGGCCGCCTCGTCGTCCTCGTCCTGCCCGGCGGCCTTCACGGGCCTTACAAGCAGCTTTGCCAGCCTGCCGAGCGTCCAGCTGAAAGGCGTGAGGATGATTGTGAGCACGCGAAGCATGCCCGCCAGGCTGAGCGCAAGCCGGTTGGCGTTCTTCCCGGCGACTATGCGTGGCAGCACCTCGCCGCAGAGCAGTATGAGCAGGAAGGCGCCTATGCCCGCCAGCCATATCCACTCCGTACTCTCCGTAAGCACCACGCTCGCCGTACAGGCCAGCGCCGCGGCGCTGAGGTTCGCAAGGCTGTTGCCCAGCAGGATGGCGTCCACGGTGTCGTCCAGACGGTCAAGCAGCTTGAGAGCCGTGGCCGCGGAACGCTTTCCGTCCTCCAGCGCAGACTCTATGCGCAGCCGGTTTGCCTGCGTATACGCGCTTTCCCCCGCGGAAAACAGCGCGCTGAGCAGGAGCAGCAGCACGAAGCCGACAATATATCCGCTCACTTCTCCGCGCCCCCTTCCGCCTTATCCGCTTCTTCGGGCAGCACGCGGCAGATGAGCTTTACAATCCTGTTCTGGCGCATAACGCTGACCGTGACAAGCACACGCCCCCAGGTAAAGCTGTCGCGCGTTGAGGGTATGCGGTCAAACTGTTCATAGGCCCACTCGCCCATAAGCTTGTATTCGTCCTCATCCGGCAGTTCTCTGGTGTCCAGGCCAAGCTTTTCGAGCGTCTCGCCCACCGGCATCTCGGCGTCCACCTCATACCGGCCGCCGCCCAGGGGAACGAAGCTCTCTTCAACGACGTCGTCCTCGTCCCAGATTTCTCCGACGAGCTCTTCGAGTATGTCCTCAACGGTGACTATGCCGAGAGTCCCGCCGTAGCCGTCGGTAACTACGGCCATGTTGAGCTTTTTCGCGCTCATGAGCTTGAGCAGCTCGTCAATGGGCAGGTCGCGCTCGACAAAATATGCCTCGTCAAGCAGCTCGCGCAGCTCCACCCTGCCTCCGTGGGCAATATACTCGCGTATGTACCTGCGTATCTGCAGCACGCCGATAATGTTGTCTATGCTGTCCTCATAAACGGGCAGGCGCGAATGGCGCTCGGCCTTTATGAAGTCAAGCACCTGCTTCGGCTCCCAGGCGACGTCCACGGCGGCCACGTCCACGCGCGCGGTGAGTATGTTTTCAGCCGTCAGGTCGGCAAACTGCAGCGCGCTGCTCACGAGCTCGCCGCGCTCGGAATCCAGCGAGCCGGCGTCCGTCATGTCCTCGATGATGTCGTAGAGCTCATCCTCGGTGACGGAGACCTCGGGATCCCCCTTCGTAAGCCCGGCTATGGCCCGGCCTATGCCCGTAAACACGACGTATACGGGCTTGAAAAGCGCCATGAAGAACCTGAGCGCCGGCGCGGTTGCAATCGCAAGGCGCTCGGGACGCCTTTCGCCTATGCGCTTTGGTATGGCCTCCGCGGCGAAGAAAACCACGACGGCCGCGCAGACCGCGCCCACGGCAGCCGACCAGAGAGGCCGGCGCGTAAGCAGAAGATAAGCGACAAGCACGGATACCGCGACGTGCGTCAGGTTCGTGCCTATGAGTATTGTTCCTCTGGCCCGCTCCCACTCGTCGAGTATCCGGGACGCGCGGCGCACCTTTTTCTCCGGGAACTCCATGGCCTTGAGCCTGGAACGCGACGCGTTCTCAAAAGCCGCCTCGGCCAGCGTGAAGTACACCGCCAGCAGCAGCATCGCCGCAGCTGCGATAATACACAATGTAGTACTGCCTGTGTCCATTGCGGACAATCACTCCCCACGGTAAGTTAGTAGTATTCATCAATATGTAAAACAGTCTCTCATTATAATCGATTCAAAATTATAACATTTACCCGGGCGCTTGTCAATTTGCGGCGCAAAATTTACACCTGTGACGGATAAATGCAAAGCCGCGCCGGGTGGGATTCACTCCCTCCCGGCGCGGCTTAGGCTGCGGCGCGGCTCACACCGCGCGGGTGACCTTTCCGCTGCGCAGGCAGCGGGTGCAGGCGTAGACGTGCTTGGGGCTGCCGTCCACGATGGCCTTTACGCGCTTAACGTTGGGCTTCCAGGTGCGGTTGGAGCGCCTGTGGGAATGGCTGACCTTGATGCCGAA
>CALXGL010000116.1 GCA_944387825.1 uncultured Oscillospiraceae bacterium
GCGTGGGCGATACGCTGGTTATGAAAAAGACGCACCCCTGCGGCTCAAACCGCTGGCTCGTGGAGCGCACGGGCGCCGACTTCCGCCTCAGATGCCTGGGCTGCGGCAGGGAAGTGATGGGCGCGCGAAGCAAGTTTGAGCGCAACATAAAGAGCGTCGAGCGCGAAGAAGCCTGAATCGCGAAGCCAAATACGCAAATGCCCGCCGGTTTTGCGGCGGGCATTTGTGATACATAGTTTAACAATTTCTTAACTTTGCCTTAATCTGTTGCATACTCTGTCGAAAGGTGCTAATCTGTGCTGTGGCGCCTGGGGCGCCGTATTACGCGAAGCTGGAGGGTCAACCGGCGGTATGCCGGGCGTATGGAAATGAAGCGACAGTGGACTCAAATATTGACGCCGGCTGCGGCCATGCTGGCGGCCGGATGCATGTGTGCTCTGGCTGCGTCGGGCGGCGCGGGGCTTGCGGACCTCGCCGCAACCGCGGCGGTCCTGGCTGTGTTTTATCTGCTTTACAGGCTTGCGAGGAGGTACTGCGCCGCGCTGGAATGGCTGCCGGAGGCGCTTTTCTGCGGCGTGGGCTTTTATGTCGCGGCGCAGCTGCTGTCCCTCGGCGAATTCGGCTGGTCGAGCACTGCCGACGGGCCGCTGCATGAGCTTGGCGCCGGCTGGATAGCCTTTATATTTGCTGTTTTGTATGCAATCGGCCGCGCGCGCTTTGCGGTAATCGGCTCCGCCGCCGTAGTTCTCGCATTCGGCACGGCGAATTACGCGCTGACACAGTTTCGGGGCCGGCCCTTCCTGCTCATAGATTTTGAGAGCCTGAAGACTGCGCTGAACGTCTCGGGCAGCTATGAGCTGGAGATAGAGCCGGTGTTTGTGCTGGGCGTTATATGGCTGCTGGCGTTCTCTCTGCTGGCCTGGAGGCTTTTCCCGGGCTGTGTGTGCGCGCACAAAATCGGCCGGCTGTGCAGCCGGCTGCTGCCCCTTGCAGGGGCAGCCATATACTTCTACGTCTGCTTCTACACCGGCTTCATGTACCGGAACGGCATATACATGAACTGGAACGACAACGAGTTCCGTTCGAGCAGCGTTATGTACTTCATAGCGACGGCCAGCACGCTGGATATTGACCCGCCGGAAAACTATGACGAGGAAACTCTCGACGGCATCGTCCTGCACCTCATGGAGAATGCAGAGGAGAACAAATACTACGCCTCTCTGGACCCGGACGGGGAAAAACCCGACGTAATAGTTGTCATGAGCGAATCCTTCTCCGATGCGCGCGAGCTGGGGGAGTTTGAAACCGACAACGATTTTCTGAGCTTTTTCGACGAGCTTGAAGCTGAAACCGTGCACGGCCATGTGTATTCTTCGGTCATAGGCGGCAACACGGCCAACAGCGAGTACGAATTCCTGACGGGAGATACCTGCGCCTTCCTGCCCGCCGGGGCCGTCGCGTATCAGACGTATATCAATTATCCCGTCGGTACCCTGGTCAGCACTCTGGAGAGCCAGGGCTACAGCTCCACCATGTTCCACCCGCACTGGTCCACGGGCTGGAACCGCATACAGGTTTACGGCCTCTTCGGATTTGACCAGACCTATTGGCGCGACAGCTTCGCATATACCCCGCTGCTGAGGGGATACACCACGGACGAGTGGGACTATGAGAAGCTCATCGAGCTCTACGAGGATGCGCGCGCCGCGCAGGAGGACGACGAGGGCGTATTCCTCTTCAATATAACCATGCAGAACCACGGCGGCTATACGACGCGCGGCTTTGATAGCACCGTACACGTGAGCGGGCATGAGGGAAAATTCCCGGTGACGGAGCAGTACCTTTCCCTTATACGCATGACCGACGAGGATACCCGCGCGCTGATTGACTATTTCCGCGGGGTGGACAGGGAAGTGATAATCCTGTTCTTCGGCGACCATCAGCCGAACCTGGAGAAGGGCTTTTATGACCTTGCTTTCGGCCACGATACCAGCAAGCTGCAGCTGAGCGAATTCGAGAGGAAATACATAACGCCTTTCTACATATGGTCCAATAAGGGCCTGGAGGCGCGCGACGAGGGCTATACCTCGATAAACTATCTCTCACAGCTGCTGCTGGAGACCGCGGGGCTTGAAAATACGCCCTATGGTTATTTCCTTTCCGAGCTGCAGGAGCGCTGGCCGGTCATAAACGCCAACGGCGCCATGGACGCCTCCGGCGAATGGCATTACCTCTCCGACGACGCCGTCGCTGAGGACGAGCTTCTGGGAGTGTACAGAATCCTTCAGTACAACCGCCTGTTTGACCCCTCCGGCTACCGCGCGGAGCTGTATGAACCGGTTAAATAAAAGAACCGCAGGCCGGCCGGCCTGCGGTTCTTTATTGGAAGCGCAGTCAGATAATGCTTTCAGTTGAGGAAGTCGCGCAGCTTCTTGCTGCGGCTGGGGTGGCGCAGCTTGCGCAGGGCCTTGGCCTCTATCTGGCGGATACGCTCTCGGGTGACGTTGAACTCCTTGCCGACTTCCTCCAGCGTGCGGGTGCGTCCGTCGAGTATGCCGAAGCGCAGCTCGAGGACCTTCTTTTCGCGCGGCGTCAGGGTGTCGAGCACATTCATGAGCTGCTCCTTGAGCAGGGAGAAGCTGGCCGCCTCGCTCGGCTCGCTGGCGTCCTCGTCGGGTATGAAGTCACCGAGGTGGCTGTCCTCCTCCTCGCCGATGGGCGTTTCGAGGCTGACGGGCTCCTGGGCTATCTTCAGGATATCGCGCACCTTGTCGACGGGCATGCCCATCTCGGCGGCTATCTCCTCGGCGCTCGGGTCGTGGCCCAGCTCCTGCAAAAGCTGGCGGGAGACGCGGATGACCTTGTTTATCGTCTCGACCATGTGGACGGGGATGCGTATCGTCCTGGCCTGGTCGGCAATGGCGCGGGTTATCGCCTGGCGTATCCACCAGGTGGCGTAGGTGGAGAACTTGTAGCCCTTGGTGTAGTCGAACTTGTCCACGGCCTTAATGAGGCCTAGGTTGCCCTCCTGGATGAGGTCGAGGAAGAGCATGCCGCGGCCCACATAGCGCTTGGCTATGGAGACGACAAGGCGGAGGTTCGCCTCGGCCATGCGGCGCTTGGCCTCCTCGTCGCCGTCGGCCATGCGCTTGGCGAGGTCCTGCTCCTCCTCGGGGGTGAGAAGCGGCACCTTGCCTATCTCCTTGAGGTACATGCGCACGGGGTCGTCGGTGGAAAAGGTGTCGGCAAGCGCGTCCGTATCGGCCGCT
>CALXGL010000117.1 GCA_944387825.1 uncultured Oscillospiraceae bacterium
GTCATCTACGAGGCCTTCGGCATCGACCCCGACGCCGTCTACGACCAGTTCAACATAACTTACGCCGAGGCAATCGACTACATGGCCAATGCCCTGAGCAAGACGCTCTACGGCGCCGAAAACAGCACGACGACCAGCGCGGAGGCCATGAGCGAGAACGAGATAAACGCCTTCGTGAGCGTCCTCGACTGCAGTGACGAGCGAAAGAGGGTGCTTGAGACGGCGCTATCGCTTGTGGGGCGCGTGCCGTACTTCTGGGGCGGCAAGTCCGCGCCGGGGTGGAACGACGAGTGGAACACGCCCAAGCTCGTGACCGCAACGGGCTCGACTACCACCGGCACCATACGCCCATACGGCCTCGACTGCTCGGGATTTTCGGACTGGACATACCAGACCGCGCTCGGTGTCACGATAGGCGCCGGGACATGGGGCCAGTGGAACGCGAGCACGGAGATTGCGGAGAGCGAGCTCATACCCGGCGACCTCGGTTTTCAGAACCTGCCGAACGCCGACACCAACCACGTCCTAATCTACGCCGGCACGGACGCCGACGGCCGTCAGTTCTGGGTGCACTGCACCAGCGGCAGCGGCGTGGTGCTCAACTCACCGGACTATATACGCTACTACAGGCGGCCGAATGTGGCGTTGGGAGATACATGAAAGGCTCGGCTAAAATAACATCTCATGTTATTTTAGCCGGGAAAACACTTCAGGAGGCGATACACTTGGAGGACAAAGAGTACTCAAACGTCTACGCCATACCGGCGAACTACACCGACTCGGGCAAGCTCTTCGGCGGCATGGTGGACACGCGAAACGCCGTTGAAGCCGTGCTGCTGCTCGCCGCGGTGGGCGCGCCGGAGCTGTTCTGGATACCCATGTCCGGCACCATACGCGTCGTGGTCATGACCGTGACGCTTATACCGCTCGGCGTGGTCGCGGTCATGGGAGTGGACGGCGGCTCGCTGTTCCAGTACATAGGCCACATTCTGCGCTTCTGGTCGCACAGGCGCATACTTCATTTCAGGAGGATAGGGCATGGCCGGAAGAAAGGCAAAAAGGTCAAAGCGAAAAAGCAAGGGGCTTGAGTCCGTTCAGGACTACCTGCCCATACGCGAAATACGCGGCGGCGTAATTGAAACCACCGACGGCAGGTACATCAAGATACTCGAGATAGAGCCTATCAACTTCACCCTGCGTTCGGACGAGGAGCAGTTCAACATCATCTCCACGTTCGCAAGCTGGCTGAAGATCTCGCCCATGCGCTTGCAGTTCAAGTCTATCACCCGCAAAGCGGACTCGGACAGGCACGTCGCCATGATACGCTCCGAGCTTGAGCGCGAGGCCGACGCACAGTGCCGCGCGATGGGCGACGATTACATCCGGCTCATACGCGACGTAGGCAGCCGCGAAGCGCTCACGCGCCGCTTTTTCCTCATATTCGAGTACGAGTCCCTGCGCGGCGACGGCGATGACTACGCCAAAATATACAGCATGCTGCAAACTGCCGAGCAGACCGCGCGGGCATATTTCAACCAGTGCGGCAACAGCATTGTACGCCCATCTGACCCCGATGAGGCTGCGGCAGAGATACTGTATATGTTCTTCAACCGGCGCTCCTGCGTGGACGAGCCCTTTTCCTCGCGCGTGAACCGCGTCGTGGTGGACACTATGGCCTCGCGTGGCAAGATAATAGGGCTCGACCCGGTGCCGCACATACGGATTGCGAACTTCCTCGCGCCGCGCGGGATAGACCTCACGCACTACAATTACATCGTCATGGACGGTTTATACTATTCCTTCCTCTACATCCGCGCCGGCGGCTACCCCAGCAGGGTGCGCGCGGGTTGGATGTCCTCGCTCGTCAACGCTGGTGAGGGCGTGGACGTGGACGTACATCTAAGGCGCGAGAACCGCAGCAAAATCATAGACAAGGTGGCGCAGCGCATACGCCTCAACCGCACCAAGCTCAAGGGAATGCAGGACACGAGCACGGACTATGAGGAGCTGACCAACTCTATCCGAGCGGGCTACTTCATAAAGAACGGCATCGCCAACTACAACGAGGACCTCTTCTACATGAGCGTGTTCATAACCGTCTCTGCCAAGACCTACGACGAGCTCATGTGGAGAAAGCAGCAGGTCTCGGATATGCTCAAGTCCATGGACATGTACACCAGCGACTGCGCCTTCCAGCAGGAGGCCGCGCTTCAGGCGGTTATGCCGTTTCTTAGCATCCCTGCCTCGCTCGAGAAGAAGTCCCGACGCAACGTGCTCACCAGCGGCGCGGCCTCGACGTATCTATTCACGAGCTTTGAGATGTCCGACGACACCGGCGTGCTGTTGGGCGTGAACCGCTACAACAACTCGCTGTGCATCGTAGACCTATTTAACACTAAGATGCACAAGAACGCGAATCTCGTACTGCTCGGCACCTCGGGTGCGGGCAAGACCTTCACCATGCAGCTTCTCGCCCTGCGCATGAGGATGCGCGGCATACAGTGCTTCATCATAGCGCCCATTAAGGGCCACGAGTTCCGGCGCGCGTGCGACCGTATCGGCGGCGAATTTATACGCATAGCGCCCGGCTCGCCGCACTGCATCAACATCATGGAGATACGCCATACGCTCTCGCCGGAGATGGAGCTGCTCGACGGCATAGACTACTCGGAAACGGACTCGCTGCTTGCGCGCAAGATACAGCAGCTCATGACCTTCTTCGGCCTGCTCATACCGGATATGTCCAACGAGGAGGAGCAGATGCTCGACGAGGCGCTCATAAAGACCTACGCGGACTTCGGCATCAACCACGACAACGCTTCTATCTACGCAGACTGCGCATCCAACCCGCCGCGTATGAAGCCCATGCCCATACTCGGCGACCTGCACAAACACCTGAAAGCCAACCCCATGACGGCGAGGCTCGCTGCCATCGTCAGCCGCTTCGTGACTGGCTCTGCGCAGTCCTTCAACCGCGCGACGAACGTGGACCTGAGCAACAAGTACATAGTGCTCGACCTATCCGAGCTGAAGGGTAAGCTGCTGCCCGTGGGCATGTTCATCGCGCTGGACTACGTCTGGGATCAGATAAAGGCCGACCGCACCATGCGCAAGGCTATCTTCATAGACGAGATATGGCAGCTCATAGGCGCAAGCTCCAACCGCATGGCGGCCGAGTTCTGCCTGGAGATATTCAAGGTCATACGCGGCTACGGCGGCGCTGCCATATCTGCCACGCAGGACCTCTCGGACTTCTTCTCGCTCGACGACGGCAAGTATGGCAGAGCCATAATTAACAACTCCAAGAACAAGATAATCCTCAACCTCGAGCCGGATGAGGCGCGATATGTCCAGGAGACGCTGAAGCTTACGCGCACGGAGGTACGCGCCATAACGCAGTTTGAGCGCGGCGAGGCGCTTGTCAGCTCGAACAACAACAAGATACCCGTGGTTATACGCGCGTCCAAGACCGAAACCGAGATGATAACCACCGACCGCGCAGAGCTCGAGGAGATAGTGAGGGAAAAGAAAGCGCATAAGGCGCAAAATACGCATACGCACAAGAATACGCACAATGAGGAGGTGTAAGCGTGCTGCTTACAGACGAACAGTATGTCATCAAGTGGCTCTCACAGTACGGCGCACTGCCCAAGACGCAGGTAGTGCGCCTGATGCATGACAAGAAGCCGGAGACTGCGGAGAAGATTCTGCGCAACCTGAAACGCGCCGGGCGCATTTCGGACGTGGGCGGCGGGTACTATTTGGGTTTGGACGAGCTGTGTAAGCCCGACCAGCGCACCATACTAGCCGTGTGGGTGCTGCTGCAGTTCATAGACAGCGTAGACCCCATGGCGCACTACCCCGTGACGTACCCGTCGCAGCTTTTCTTCCTCAAGGAGAACACCGGCTACGAGATAGTTGTGCTCTACGAGGGCGAGGCGCACCTCACGCGGCTGCTCCAGCCGCAGGAGGACATGAAGTACATAATTGTCGTGCCGAATATACGCATGGTTTCCCAGCTGCGGCTGCCGAGGGCGCCGTGCCTGTTTGCGACCGTGGAGTTCAGCGGCGAGGAGGAACCGGAGGTGAGATTCTATGCCGAGAACGAGTGAGCTGTCCAGAGCGTTTTCCACGGCGCTGGGCAAGCTGGAGAGCGCGGTGAAAAAGCTCGATGTCGCCGTTGCCAACACGCGGCACATGTACGTCCTGGGCGCGGCAGAGCTGGCATACGCCGCCGCGCTGCGCTGTGCCGCTGCCGCTGAGCAGGCAACGCTGCTCGCGCGGGCGCTCCCGGCCTACACCGGCTCGCCCTTTGCCTCGATGGACGTTGAGACCATAACCGCCGCCAACGTGCCGGTGGAAATAGGGTTCACGGCCGAGGGCTGGTTCAGCGTCCGGCTTCCGCTTCTGCTGCCCAAAAAGGAGCGCGGCTCGGCCGAGTATGTGCGCTCCATCCTGCTCCCGGCTCTGCGGACTTTCTTCGCGGACAGGCCGCCGGTACGGTTTGACGACTGTGTCCTCATATACCGCCACGTCTATGCCGAGGACAGACCCGAACGGCAGCGCCGCGACCACGACAACATCGAGATAAACATGGTCTCCGACTGCATCGCTCTCTACGCCATGACCGACGACGCGCCGGGGCTGTGCTCGCACTACTACTGCAGCGCCGCTGCGACGGTCGAGCGCACCGAGGTCTACGTTGTCCCGCAGCGCGAGTTTACCGCATGGCTCGAGGCCGAGAAAGCCATGCCGGACGAGGGGTTGAAGTTATATGATTCCCTGCCTGACAGCGGCAAAAAACGGTGTAAAAACAGCTCAAAAACGCACATGAAAAATCTCGCAGCTTTTGTCCCGGCAGAAATGCAGCCACCGCGCGGCTTTCTGGCTCCAAACGAGGCCCGGATTCCGACAGAGAGAGCAGTCACGTTGTCGGGAAATGCAGCGTCGCCGGGTGAGGCGCAATGCTGACGCTGCGACCCGGCAGTCAGGCGTTTCTCTTGGTGAGCCTGCTCGCCATGACGGGCGAATTTCCACTTCGCTCGCTCCACTTGCTAGGCAACGAGAGGGTGCTGCGCGAGCTTGTGCGCCGCGGCTCAGGCAGGCAAGTCATACGCAATTCCGACGGGAGCGCACAGATAGATACGCGGCTCTTCCAGATAAGCGGCAGGGGTCGGGACAAGTCCCTGCGCCTATATAAAGGCGCGCTGAGCGTGCTCGACTGGCTGCATCCGGCGGCATACCGGTACTACATGGACTCGTTCTACGGTCACCGCTTTCCGGGCGACAGCGCCCACCGCGAGCGCAACCACCGCGTCGCAGAGGCCGCCGCCATGCTCATGCGTTCCGGCGTGGAGATAAGGCCATACCTGCTGCCCGTCCTGCAAACCGAGAGCATTCGTCGAACCGTTACGGGCTGTAACGCCTTCTACTTCGCCCGCGACCTCAAAAAGCTGCGCGCCGGGGAGCAGAAAAAGACTATGTTCACTCGCACGGTCGGCACGCTGTTCTCCACCGGGAGCTGTTACGCCGTGTACAACACGCGCGCATCGGCGATGAAGTGGAGCGGCCTTGGCGAGTTCAAGGCGCTGCACAGCTTAAACGAGCTTGCGCGCATGAATGTCGGTACGGGTATTGACTCGGCTATCCTCTTCGGCGCATCCGAGGAGACGGCGCTCGCAACGCTCGCGGCGTCGGCGCACCCGAACAGGCCGGAGTTCCGCTTCGACCGGATATATCCGCACATACACTTCGTGCCCTTGGATTCTTTCGGGGCCCGTATGCTGAAGCTGCTGCTCACACCAGACCGGAACGGGAAAATGCTAAACGCCCTGTTTGATCACGAAGACCGCGTCAGAAGCAGAATGGGTCTGACGGAGCGCGACGCCGTCGTTGGCGGAGTGAGCGTGCTTTCCCACTTCGACGGTGACATAGCCCGGCTTATGCGCTTCCGTGAGGCGGCAGAGCTGTATGGCGGCAAATATGAGGTGCTCTGTTTCCCGGAGCAGGCCGGGTTTGTAACAGAGTATATGGGCGCGCTCGCCGCCGTGCGGACAATCACCATAGACGAACTTGAGGAGGCGATGGGACTTGAAACGTAAGGCCGGCATAATTGCCGGCGTCATACTGGGATGCGCGGCGGTATTATACTTAGCCGGCGCGATGGGTCAGCTGCTGGATAACTACTCAGTCTGGCAGGCCGGGGGCGGCATTGCCGGCCAAGCGGAGATGAGTCCTGTCGACTGGAGTCTGTTTAGCTGTTTCTCAGCCGTCTTGACCGCCTCGGGTTTGAAGAGCGCGGCGCTGCTGCTCATCATCACGGCAGCCGTTGCGGCCTATTTGAAATTCGGCAGATTCCGGGACAAGGACTA
>CALXGL010000118.1 GCA_944387825.1 uncultured Oscillospiraceae bacterium
AGCTATGTATAACCGCGTACTCGAGAAGTTCAGGGCAGGGGAGAAGAGCCTCGGCACGTTTACTCACCTTTTGAGCGCGCCGGCCGTGGAGGCGCTTGCTTATACGGGGCTTGACTATGTGATAATCGACATGGAGCACAGCATAATCGCCGCCGAACACGCCGCGGAGCTTGTCGCCGCTGCCTCCGGCGCGGGGATAGCGCCGCTCGTGCGCGTGGACGCCATACAGCGCAGCCCGGTGCTGAAGATGCTGGACGCGGGCGCTGCGGGCCTTGTCGTCCCCGGCGTGGAGACGGTGGAAGAGGCGAAAAGGCTCGTGGAGTTTGCGAAGTTTGCGCCGCTCGGCAACCGCGGCTACTGTCCGACGCGCGACGGCGGCTGGGGCATGGCGGAGAGCTATGCCTCCGGCATGGACGGCTATATGGCTCACTCCAACGCCAACACGCTTCTGCTGCCCCAGTGCGAAACCGCCGGCTGCCTAGAGCACATAGACGAGATTTGCGCCATTGACGGCATAGACGGCATCTTCATCGGGCCCTTCGACCTCTCCATAGCCCTCGGCATCCCGGGGGACTTTGCAAACGAGCGGCACGTAAACGCCGTCGCGCACGTCCTCGACGTGTGCCATAAGCACGGCAAGCTGGCCGTCATGTTCTGCGGCACTGCCGAGGCCGCACGCGGTTACTTCGCCCAGGGCTTCGACTCGGTCACCGTCTCGCTGGACATCTCCGTCATGGCCGACGCGTTCAGGGATGTCGCGGCAAAGTCGCTCGCATAAATACGGCCCCGCCGCCTTGAGCAGCGGGGCTTTGCGCATATTTTGAAAGGAGGGGGCGGCATGGTATCCAGGATACGTTCGCTGGGCATTAAGGGTATAGGCGGCTACGAGGTGAGCGTGGAGTGCTCCACGGCGCAGGGCTTGCCGGATTTCAGCATCGTCGGCCTGCCGGACGCCGCGGTCAAGGAGGCGCGCGACCGCGTGCGCGCGGCCATCAAGAATACGGGCCTGAGCTTTCCGGTTTCGCGTATCACCGTGAACCTGGCGCCGGCCGACACGAAAAAGGGCGGCACAACCTATGACCTGCCAGTGCTGCTCGGCATACTGGCTTCGGCGGGGGAGATAAAGGAGCCGCCGCCGGACTGCGCTTTCATAGGCGAGCTCTCGCTGGCGGGCGCGCTGCGTCCCGTGCGCGGGGCGCTGCCCATGGCACTGGCCGCGGTCAGGGCGGGCGTAAAGCGGCTGTTTGTCCCGGCGGACAACGCCGCCGAGGCCGCCTTCGCCGAGGGGCTGGAGGTCTACGGCGTGGAGAGCGTGCCGCAGCTGCTTGAATACTTCCGCGGCCGGATAGAGCTTGACGCCGCCGGGCCGCCGCGCGTCGGCCTGCGCCCGGCCGGGGGGCCGGATTTCTCCGAGGTGAAGGGCCAGGCGGCGGTAAAGCGCGCGCTGGAGGTGGCCGCGGCCGGAGGGCACAACGTGCTCATGATAGGCCCGCCAGGAGCGGGCAAGAGCATGCTGGCCAAGCGGCTCATAAGCATCCTGCCGGATATGAGCCGCGCGGAGATGCTGCAGACCACGGAAATACACTCCGTCGCGGGCCTGACGAGCCGCGCAAAGCCCGTCGTCTCCGAACGGCCCTTCCGTTCGCCGCACCACACTATCTCCGCCGCGGCCATGTCCGGAGGCGCGCAGCTGCAGCCGGGCGAGATGAGCCTTGCGCACAACGGGGTGCTCTTTCTCGACGAGCTGCCGGAGTTCCACCGTGACGTGCGCGAGGCGCTGCGCCAGCCGCTGGAGGACGGGGTCGTGACCGTCGCGCGAGTGGCCGGGACGGCGGTTTACCCGAGCCGCTTCATGCTCGTCTGCGCCATGAACCCCTGCCGCTGCGGCTGGTACGGGCACCCGACGCACAGGTGCACCTGTTCCCAGTCTGAGCTGAGAAAATACCGCGCGCGCGTCTCCGGCCCGCTGCTCGACCGGATTGACATCTGCGTCGAGGTGCCCGCGCTCGAGTACGCCGAGCTCTCCGGCAAGGCCGCGGCAGAGCCCTCGGCCGAGATAAAAAAGCGTGTGGACGCCGCGCGGCGGATACAGCGCGCCCGGCTTGCGGAAAGCCGCGCCGACTGCAACGCCCACATGGGTCCGAAGGACATGGAGCGCTTCTGCGCGCTGACGGGCGAGTGCGGCGAGCTCATGGAGCAGGCGTACAATGCCATGGGACTCTCCGCGCGCAGCTACGACCGCATATTGCGCGTGGCCCGCACGATAGCCGACCTCGCCGGCAGCGCCGAGATACGGCCCGCCCACCTCGCCGAGGCGATACAGTACCGCGCGCTGGATCTGGGGACGGAGGAATAAAAGCTGATCGGCGCGCCGCCGTTCGGGCGGGCCGGACAGAGCAAAATAACGGCAAAACCGCCCGGGAAAGTTTTCCCGGGCGGTTGCGTTTGTCGAATTCCTGTGATAAAATATCCTGAAAACTTATGCGAACACATCAGGTGATATTTTGAAGGACATCATACTACTCAAGCAGGGCGAGGTCGTGCTAAAGGGCCTCAACAAGCGCTACTTCGAGCAGAAGCTGCTCAGCAATATCCGCAAGCGGCTCAAGCCGCTGGGGAACTTCCGCGTCTACTGCGTACAGTCCACCGTCTACGTCGAGCCGGAGGACGAGAGCGCCGACATGGACGCCGCCTTCGAGGCCATGCGTCACGTCTTCGGGATAATCGCGCTCACCCGCGCGGCGGCCTGCGAAAAGAACGAGGACGCTATTTTTGAGAAGGCGCGCGAATATCTGCGCGAGGACATGGAGAACGCGAAGAGCTTCAAGGTCGAAACGCGCCGCTCGGACAAGAGCTTCCACATGACCAGCATCCAGCTGAGCCAGTACGTGGGCGGCCTGCTGGCCGACGCATATCCGGACACGAAGGTAGACGTGCGCCGACCCGAGCTTGTCGTCCACCTCGAGGTGCGCGACTACGCCGCGTATGTGCACGCCGCCACGACGCCGGGCGCGGGCGGAATGCCCGTCGGCTCCAACGGACGCGCCGTGACGCTGCTCTCCGGCGGCATAGACTCTCCCGTATCCAGCTATATGATAGCCCGCCGCGGTGTGAAGCTCGTGCCGGTGCACTTCTTCAGCTTCCCATACACCAGCGAGGCCGCCAAGGAGAAGGTTATAGAGCTCGCGCGGCTGCTCGTGCCCAGCTGCGGGCCCATGTGCCTGCACATAGTGCCCTTCACGCACATACAGGAAGAGATGCGCGCCAGGTGCCCGGAGGAGTATTTCACCCTCGTCATGCGCCGCTTTATGATGCGCATCGCCGACATGCTTGCCGACCAGAATTCCTGCAAGGCCATAGTCACCGGCGAAAACCTCGGCCAGGTCGCGAGCCAGACCATGGAGGCCATGGCCGTCACCCGCGCCGTTACGGACAAGCCCATTCTGCAGCCGCTCGTGGGCATGGACAAGGAGGAGATAGTCCGCCACGCGCGGAATATCGGCACCTTTGAGACCTCGATACTGCCGTATGAGGACTGCTGCACCGTGTTTACCCCGCGCCATCCGCGCACCAAGCCGCGTCTCAAAGACGTGGAGGCCGCCGAGAGCGCGTTGGATATAGATTCTCTCGTCCGGGAAGCCGTGGACGGAGTTGAAAGGATATGGATAGACCTTGAAGGCTGAGATAATCTCTGTAGGCACCGAGCTGCTGCTCGGTACGACTGTAAATACCGACGCATCCGATGTGGCCCTGCTTCTGAGCGAGTACGGCATAAACGTCTACTGGCAGACCGTGGTCGGAGACAATCCGGGGCGCGTCGTAGAGGCGGTGCAGCGCGCGAAGAGCCGCGCGGACATAATAATAACCACCGGCGGGCTGGGCCCCACCTGTGACGACCTCACCAAGAACGCGATTGCCGAAGCCTTCGGGCTCGCTCTGGAGATAGACAGGGGCGAGGAGGAGTGGCTTCGCAACCTCTGGCGTGAACGCAACTACACCAGCATAGACATAACGCCCAACAATTTGCAGCAGGTTATGCTTCCGGCCGGTTCCACGCCGCTGCGCAACGACTGGGGCACGGCGCCCGGCTGCACCTTCGAGGCTGAGGGCGTGCTGGTTATAATGCTTCCCGGCCCTCCGAAGGAGATACGGCCCATGCTCGAATACCGCGTGCGGCCCATACTTGCGCGCCT
>CALXGL010000119.1 GCA_944387825.1 uncultured Oscillospiraceae bacterium
GACGCGCCCGGGCCCGAGGGCATAAAGGAGATAGTCCGCTGCACGGACGAGCTCCTGTCGGACGTCCTGGCGGAGTTCAACTCGGCCGAATAAGCCGCCGCAGCCCCATTGCGCTGAAGCGGCGCCCTCAAAGGAGGGCGCCGCTTTTTTCAGCTTATGAATTCGGAGATGTCCTCCGCGGTTTTGAGCACCAGAGGGAGGTTCGCGTCGAAGTTTTTCTTCATCCTGTCCACGGGGCCGGAGATGCTGACTGCGGCGACGACGTTTCGGCTGGCGTTGAAGATGGGCGCGCCGATGCAGAAGAGGCCGTACTCGCTCTCCTCCCGGTCGAGCGCGTAGCCAAGGCGGCGGACCTCCTTGAGTTCGCGCATGAGCTGCTCGGGGCTTGTGATGCTGTAATCGGTCAGGGGCTCAAAGCTGCTGACGCGGGAATACGACTCCAGGAAGCTCGGCGTCTGGAAGGCGAGGATGGCCTTCCCGCCCGCCATGAGGTGCGCGCGGCGGCAGAAGCCGATGTACGAGTCCGTTCGTATGGCGGAACTGCTCAGCACCTTGTCTATGACGCGGACGTACACGTCCCGGTCGAGCATGTGGATATGCGAGGTCTCTCCGCTGCGCTTGGTGAGCTCCATGAGCATGGGGTGGCCGAACTTTATCACGTCCAGACGGCGCGAGACGGTGTTGCCGAGGAAAATCAGCTTGACGTCCAGGCTGTACTTCGCGTCGGCGGATTTGTGGACAAAATTCTTCTCCTCCAGCGTGGCGAGCATGCGGAAGACGGAGCTCTTGTTGAAGCCTGTGAGGGAGGCAATCTCCGGCACGGTGAGCTCCTCGTGCTTGGCCAGAAGGTCTATGATATCAAGCGTGTTTGCAACGGAATGCAGAACGTATTTGCTGTTGGGATTCTCCTGCATGGTCGTCTCCTTGACTGCTCAAAATGGCTTTGGGTGGAAGACATTATAGCACACTAATTCCCGCAAGTGAACAAGAGAAAGCGAAAATTTCCGGTCCGGAGGAGAAATTTTTCATCCAAAATTCTTTATGCGAACTGCTAATTCTACAATTGAAGCCATGCCGAATTGACGTATTCGTAGAAAAATTCGCATATCGAAGTTAAAATTCGTTATTTGATTGACTTTGGGCGCAGACGCGCCTATATTTATATCCAGAGCGATTCGGCATAAGAATCGATGATTATCATATCGAAACAGCAAGGAGGCAGAGCGAATGCAGAAAATCAAATTCTACGGAATAGGAGGGCAGGGCGCGGTGACCGCGGCGAAGGTCTTATCCATCGCCGTCTCCGTGCACCAGGACGAGTACGCGATAACCGTCCCGGCCTACGGGCACGAGCGGCGCGGCGCGCCGGTGTACGCGCACATCATCGTGGACGACAAGCCCGTCCTCCTCAACTGCTATGTCTATGAGCCGGACATCATCGTGGTCTTCGACGACAAGCTCATTGACATGGGCGTGGACCTGGGCGAGGGCTGCACGGAGGAGACCGTCGTCGTCCTCAACACCTCGAGCGCGGAGATGGTGGAGCGTTACCGCGAGGCCTACGGCTTCAAGACCATCTATGCCTGCGACGCCACGGAGGCGGCCGTCAGGAACATCGGGCTCAGCATACCGAACAGCGCCATGCTCGGCGCGCTTGCCGCGACGGGCGTGGTGGGAATAGAGGCGGTCAAGGCCGCCGTCGCCGAAAGCTTTGGAAAGGTTGGTGAAAAGAATGCAAACGCAGCGCAATACGCCTACGAGCACACCGTCAAAGCGTAGGGTACTGGGCCCCTGCTCGCACATCCTCTCCGCCGCGCACACCGGCTCCTGGCGTCTGGAGCGGCCCAGCGTGGACGAGAGCGCCTGCATCCGCTGCGGCACCTGCGCGCGCTACTGTCCGACGGCCTGCATAAGCGTCAGCAAAGAGGGCTCGCCGCTCTCCTTCGACAGGGATTACTGCAAGGGCTGCGGCATATGCGCCAACGAGTGCCCCAAACACGCGCTTAAAATGATACCTGAAGGGAGCGGTGACTGATGCCTGTCAAAATGTTCGACGGAAACGGGGCCGCCGTTGAGGCCATAAGGCTGGCAAGGCCGGGCGTTATCGCGGCGTATCCCATCACTCCTCAGAGCTCCATCGCCGAGCACCTGGCCGACGAGGTGGCGAACGGGAGCATCGACGCCGAGTATGTCCGCGTCGAATCCGAGCACTCGGCCATGTCCGTGAGTATCGGCGCCCAGCTCACCGGCGTGCGCGTCGCGACGGCGACGGCCTCCGTGGGCCTGGCGCTCATGCACGAGGTCTGCGGCGTCGCCGCGGGCTGCCGCGTGCCCATTGTCATGCCGGTCGTGAACCGCTCGCTGGTCGCGCCCTGGTCGCTCTGGTGCGACCACTCCGACACCATGGCCGAGCGCGACACCGGCTGGCTTCAGTTCTATTGCGCCACCGTGCAGGAGATTCTCGACCTCACGCTCTGCGCCTACCGTATCTCCGAGCATGAGGAGGTTCTGACGCCCTCGATGATCTGCTTCGACGGCTTCTACCTCTCCCACTCCATGCAGAGGGTGGACACGCCCGAGGACGAGGAGGCCTGGAGCTTCGTCGGGCCCTACGTGCGGAAGAACATGTACCTCGACACAAAGGACGTCATGTTCATCAACGACCTCTGCCCCACGGTGGAGCACACCGAGATGAAGTACCAGCAGATGATGGGCTTCAAGCGCGCCGCCGAGGTGGCGAAGGAGGTCTTCGCCGAGTATAGGCAGCGCTTCGGGCGCGAGCTGCACACCGTCGAGAAGTATATGCTCGACGACGCGGACGTGGCCGTCGTGACGATAGGCTCCATGTCCGGCACGGGCAAGTACGTCGTCAATCAGCTGCGCGAGAAGGGCGTGAAGGCCGGACTGCTGCGCATCTGCATGTTCCGCCCCTTCCCGGCCGAGGAGGTCAGGGAAGCGCTTCGCGGCGTGAAGGTCGTCGGCGTCGTCGACCGCTCCAGCGGCCTGGGTGCGGCGCAGGGGCCCGTCTGCTCCGAGGTCAAGGCCGCGCTGTGCGGCGAAACGGGCGCGAGGGTATTCGGCTTCACCGGCGGCATCGCCGGCCGCGACATCTCCGACGGCTCCTTCAGGAAGATTTTCGGCGAGCTCTTCGACGTGTACGAGGGCAGGGCGGACGACTGCAAGGCCTGGTTCGACGTCAGGGACGACGCGATGAGCATTAGAGAGGTGGACATGCCATGCTGACTTACAAGGTTCAACCCAAAGGCGCGGTCTCTCCGGGCATAAGCACCTGCCAGGGCTGCATGATAGACGTCATTTTCCGCAACGTGCTGGAGATTATGGGCGACGACACCGTCCTGGTCGTGCCTCCCGGCTGCGCGGCGCAGTTCTCCGGCACCGGGCCGGAGGCCTCCGTCACCGTGCCCGGCATCCAGGGCAACCTGGAAAACTCCGCGGCCATCGCCTCGGGCATCTCCAACGGCTTCAGGCACCAGGGCAACAAACACACCAAGGTGGTCGTCATAGCCGGCGACGGCGGCACCGTGGACATCGGCATCCAGTCGCTCAGCGGAGCGATGGAGCGCAACGAGGACATCCTCTACATCTGCTACGACAACGAGGCCTATATGAACACCGGCATCCAGGGCAGCAGCTCGACGCCCTTCGCGGCCTCCACCACGACCACTCCCGCCGGCAAGCCCGTCAACAGCAAGGACCTCATCCAGATAGTCATGGCGCACCACGTGCCCTATGCCGCCACGGCCTCCATCGCCAACATACCCGACCTGCGCCGCAAGGTGCAGAAGGCCCGCGACATAGAGGGCTGCCGCGTCCTGCACATCATGAGCCCCTGCCCGACCGGCTGGGGATACCCCTCCGCCAAGACCGTCGAGGTCGCACGCGAGGCCATAAACTGCGGCGCCTGGGTCCTGCTCGAGTATGAAAACGGCAAGCTCAGCCTCGGCCGCAGGCCCGCGGCGCTGGGCGAGGCGGAGAAGTACTTCGGGATGCAGAAGCGCTTTAAAGGGGCGAGCGCCGAGGACATCAAGAGCGCCTCCGCGCACTTCGTCGAGAGATAC
>CALXGL010000120.1 GCA_944387825.1 uncultured Oscillospiraceae bacterium
TCTTCCTCACGAACGCCTCCGGCGGCGTCAACCGCGAGTTCAACGCGGGCGACCTCATGCTCATAACCGACCACATCGCCGTCTTCGCGCCGAACCCGCTCATTGGGCCGAACATAGACGAGCTCGGCCTGCGCTTCCCGGACATGTCGCACATATACGACCCGGGGCTCTGCGATATCATCCGCTCCGTCGCGAGGGAGAACAGCATACCCCTGCGCGAGGGCGTCTATTGCCAGCTGACCGGCCCGAGCTATGAGAGCCCCGCCGAGATACGCGCCCTCGCCGCCCTCGGCGCGGACGCCGTTGGCATGTCCACCGCCGTCGAGGCCATAGCCGCCAACCACTGCGGCCTGCGCGTCTGCGGCGTGAGCTGCGTCTCCAACAAGGCCGCCGGCCTCTCGCCCACGCCGCTCAGCCACAAGGAGGTGCAGGAGGCCGCCGACAAAGCCGCCCCGCTCTTCACCAAACTAGTAAGGGACAGTATCGCCTCGTTCTGATTGGAGGGATTGCTTTGAAAGCCGCGCTCATACAGCTGTTCAGTACCGATGACAAAGCCCGCAATCTTTCGCATGCCTCGGACATGATAGCGGAGGCCGCGCTCGGCGGGGCCGACATTGTGGTCCTGCCGGAGATGTTCTGCTGCGAATACCGCAACAGCAGCTTTATCGCCAATCAGGAGCCGGCCGGCGGCCCGGCCTGGACCATGCTCTCCGGGGCCGCGAAAAAGCACGGCGTCTGGATAATAGGCGGGACCGTGCCCGAAAGCGACGGCGGGAAGCTGTACAACACCAGCTTCGTCTTCAACCGCGAGGGAGCCCAGGCCGCGCGCTGCCGCAAAAGCCACCTCTTTGACATCGCCGTCAAGGGCGGGCAGCATTTCAAGGAGAGCGACACCTTCACGCCCGGGGACGAAATTGTCAGCTTTGAAACCGAATTCGGGCGTCTAGGCCTGTGCATCTGCTTCGACATGCGTTTTCCGGAGCTCGCGCGCATAATGTCCCTCGACGGGGCCTGGGCCGTATTCTGCCCCGCCAGCTTCAACATGACCACCGGCCCGGCGCACTGGGAGATAATGTTCCGTTCCCGCGCTGTGGAAAGTCAGGTCTACACCCTCGGCTGTGCCCCCGCGCGCGACGAAAACGGCTCCTATGTCAGTTACTCCAACTCCATAATCGTCCACCCCTGGGGAAATGTACTGGCCCGCGCGGGCGCAGAAGAGTGTATACTTTACGCGGACATAGACCGCGCCGAGGCGGAGAGCATCCGTGAGCAGCTTCCGCTCATGAGCGCCAGGCGCACGGACATGTACCGGCTCGAACGCCTGTAATTTGCGCAGGTTTTTTGCCGTCGCGGCGCTTTACAAGTCCGGCCGGACGCTGTATAATAAAAGACGTGCTTAAGCACGTCTTTTATTATCCGCTCCGGCGGATTTTTATTTTTGCTTTTCGGAGGCTGCGATGAACATAGAAAAAGAAAGGAAAAACGCCCCTTCCCGCCTCAGCTTTGCCGTGCGCTGCGCGGCATTTGCCGCCGGCGTCGTCATAAACAGCTTCGGCATCGCGTTTATAACGAAGGCCGCGCTGGGCACCTCGCCCATCTCGAGCCTGCCCTATGTGCTCAGTCTCGCGTTTCCCCTTTCGCTCGGCGGCTTCTCGTTTATAATGAACATGCTGTTCATCGCCGCACAGTTCATCCTCATGCGCGGGGTCATAAAGCCCGTTCAGCTCCTTCAGATACTCGTGAACGTGGTCTTCAGCTCGGCCATAGATGTGAGCATGTCCCTGCTCGGCTGGCTCAATCCGTCCGGCATCGCGGCCCGCTGCCTGAGCCTTCTGGCCGGCTGCGTCATTCTGGCCTTCGGCGTCGCTCTCGAGGTCGCGCCGGGCGTACTGCTGGTGCCCGGCGAGGGCATGGTTCACGCGCTCGCTTACCGTACGCATGCGCGCTTCGGCTCCGTGAAGGTGGCCTTCGACCTGACGCTCATGCTTTCCGCCGCCGCGCTCAGCCTCATACTTTTCGGACGCTTCAACGGAATAGGCGCCGGCACTATCGTCTCCGCCCTGCTTGTCGGGCGCTTTGTCAACCTTTTCAACCGCTGTTTCAAGCCGTTATCCGCGCTTCGCGGGCTCAAAGAGCTCGCGTCCCCCGCTGGCCCACCGCCGGACAGGCAATCTGCGGCATAGCAAACGCAAAAAGCTCCCCCGTGGGGGAGCTTTTCGCGTTTTTGTCAAAGCTTCATCGGCTTTTCGCCCTTTTTGAAGTGAAGCTCCTTGAGTCCCTCGACCTCGTCGCAGACGGCCTTGAACGAGCACGTTGTGCAGTCGGTGGAAAGTCCGTCCATGATGTGGTTCAGGGTCAGTGTGATTGCGTCCACCTTCCTGCCGGTTTCGGCCAGCTCCTTGCAGAGGGCCTTGTCGCCGGTGACAAAGATAAGGCAGACATGGTCAATCAGCTTGTTTTCCTTATACTTTTTGATGAAGCTGTTGCCGATGCCGCGGAAGCTTATGCCCCGCTTGACGGCCTGCTTGCTCACGCGCACCTGTTCCCTGCCGTTCTCGGGCGAGACGCGCATCATATAGCCCTCCGGGAATACGTGATACTTCACGAACTCCATGTCGCGTATCGTACGGAAGGCCTCCTGGTCGTCGCCGCTGATGTCATTGACATGCAGCAGGGCTATGCGTGCAAACGGCGTATCGGCTTTGAGCTCTTTGAGGTCCGGACCCACCAGGACTATCCTGTCCTCCGGCACCAGGGCCGGATCCGTCGTGACGGCGGTGCAGTTGCTGGCCGGCAGATTGCTGCCGCCCAGCTCATAAGCGGCGTCGCGGGTCAGGACAAGCTCGTTCTGGCCGTTGTCGGCCCAGGCCCGGGCGGGCTCATACCCCCAGCTTTTGGGGGTATGAGCGTCAATCCGCCCGAGTATTTCGGTTATGGTGCTGTTATAAAGCTCCATATCAGAACTGCACGTCCCTGACCTTGCGGTCGTGGAACTTGTTGAGCACAACGTAGAGCCAGCCCACGAGCTTCATGTCCAGGTTCAAAAAGTAAATTGTAAAGAGCATGCCGACAGTTGCGGCCAGGACGCCGAAGAGCGTCTTGAAAATGCGGCCTATAATGCAGCCTTTTTTCATACTTACTCCTTTCTGGCAGGCGCCGGGCACTTATGCGCCCTTGGCCATGCCCTTCTGCCTCGCGTACTCCGCCGCGCCGAGGGCGCCCATGAGCTGCGGGTCGGTCTTGAGGTTTATAACCTTGAGCTTAAGCACGTGCTCAATCGCCTGCTTGAGGCCCTCGTTCTTGGCGCAGCCGCCGGTGAGGGTTATGGAATCGGTGGCGCCGGCCTTCTTGGCCATGACGAAGCAGCGCTTGGCGACGGCCATCTCGATGCCGGCCGCAATCTCGTCGGTGGGCTTGCCCTCGCCGACGAGGGTGATAACCTCGCTCTCGGCGAAGACGGTGCACTGGGCGGTGATGGGGATGACGTTCTTGGCCGTCAGGCTGAGGTTGGAGAACTCGGGAAGGCTCATCTCGAAGGCGTTGGCCATGGCCTCGAAGAAGCGGCCGGTGCCCGCGGAGCACTTGTCGTTCATGGCGAAGTTCTTGACCGTGCCGTCGGTGTCGATGCTGATGCCCTTGACGTCCTGGC
>CALXGL010000121.1 GCA_944387825.1 uncultured Oscillospiraceae bacterium
CCCTGGTACCGCTGCCGTGTGGGCATAGTCGGCTCCGAGATAGACGACCCCAACCTCACCCGTATGCTCGAGGATGCAGGCGCGTTCATAGCGTTCGACCGCTTCTGCTTCGGCGTGTTCCCGGGCCGCGAGGTGATAGAGCTGGACGACGAGGAGCCCGCCCTGCGCCAGATATGCCGGCACTACCTCATGACCAGCGAGTGCCCGCGCTTCATGTCCAACGAAAAGATAGAGCAGCGCCGCGTCACCGCCGACAGGCTCGCCCGCGAGTTCAAGGCCGACGGCATCATCTACGAGAATGTCAAGTTCTGCGACTTCTGGGGCTTCGAGCGCGCGCTGGCCAGCCACATCCAGTACGAGGAGTACGGCCACCCCGTGCTCACGATAGACCGCCCGTACAACGCCAAGACCTCGGGCCAGCTCCGCACCCGTTTCCAGGCCTTTGTCGAATCGCTGGAGATAAAACGCATCCAGCAGGGTAAGGAGGTCAAGTAAATGCTCAAAACCAACCTCAAATGGCTCAAAAAGAACCTCCCCGGCGACCTCAAGATATGGAAAGAAATGATAAGCGAGGTCGACTGGAAGGATTTCGCCAAAAAGCAGAAGCACAAGCTCCGTCTCGATAAGGAGCGCATAGTCGAGGAGGCCAGGGACTTCGCCGCCCTGCCCGCGAAGGAGAAGTGGGACCGCGTCATAAACGGCGAGCGCCAGCTCGGCCGCCTCTACCAGAAGGGCGCGATAGCCTTCACCCGCCGCGAGTGGAAGGGCGTTGAGAGCACGGCGCGCGACTTCTACGGCTGGCTCATAATCTGGCGCGACATGCTCAAGATGGTCATGACCGACCCGATGAGCATAGCGATCGGCCTCTTTGAATACCGCTGGATGAGCAGCTATCTCGCGGCCCCCGCCTTTGTCGACCGCAACAACCTCGGCTTCCGCGGCCGCGCCGTCACGATGAACCACCTGCTGATAGCCGACATCTACCGCTACACCGAGGACTGCATAGCCAAGCTGCTCATGGCCGACGAGCGCGTGGGCGGCAATCAGAAGCTCAACAGCAAAATGCTGCTCTTCGACGAGATGACCATGGCCCAGATGATGGCCGGCTTCCCGGGCCTCATCGGCATACCCTGGCAGCTTATCCCCGTCTTCCTCGTCAGCGAGCTCGACCAGCTTATGTGCGTGCCGTATATAGACGCCGTCGAGAGCTACGGCCTGCCGGCGGACACCTGCCCGGTGCCGACGAGCGAATGCGGCTGCGCCGTTATAGACGCCCTGCCGCACTGCGGCCTCGGCTTCATCTCCACGAGCACCCCCTGCGACGGCTCCGACATGGCCTCCAGCTTCCAGGAGCGCCGCATACAGAAGCTCGGCATGCCGACCTACCCGCTGACCCTCCCCGTGCGCTACGACGACGAGGACACCGTCGAATGCGGCGCGCAGGACATGTGGCACTGCATCAAGTGGGTTGAAGACCTCACCGGCGAGAAGTGGGACTGGGACCACTACTTCACCGTCATAAAGCGCTTTAACGAGCAGACCAAAATGGAGATGGAGAAGTGGGAGATGAACTCCACGCCATATCCGCAGCTTATCGGCCCGTGCTACGAGCTCTTCCGCAAGTGGAACTACGAGATGGACGGCGGCCTCAACCCGAAGGTCATGAAGACCTTCTACAAGGTCCGCAAGCTCATGTATAAGAGCTACGACGAAAAGTGCAACCCCTACCGCCATCCGATGAAGTACCGCGCCGTCGTCTGGAGCTGCCCGGCCCATTACTACGCGAACTTCTCCAACTGGCTGGCCAACGCCTGGGGCATCGGCGTCCTCGTCGAGATGGAGAGCCTCAACTTCACCAAGCAGCTCGAGACCGAGGACCACGACGAGGCCATACGCGACCTCGCGAGGCTCTACGAGCGCATGGTCATGCGCAAGCACACCAACGGCGGCTATGTACACGTCCTCGACGAGCTCTGGAAGGTCTGCGAACAGTTCAACGCCAACTTCATCATCATGTACCAGCACGTCTGCTGCAAGACCATGGCCGGCCTGCAGGGCCTCTTTGACGAGCAGGCCCGCGAGCGCGGACTGCACCTCATCTGGGTCGAGCACGACCTTATGGACCCGCGCACCGTCTCGAGGCGCGACATGCGAGCCAAGATTTCGAACTACATGCGGGCCATAATTCAGGCCGAACCCACGGACGAATCGCTCATAGAGTTTGAAGACGACATCACGTGGTAAAGCCGCGCGGGAAGCATAATAACGACTTATAGAGGAGGAAAAGATATATGAAGTACTTTGGAGGCTGCGACGTCGGCTCTACCTACACCAAGGCCGTCATACTCGACGAGACCGGCAAAATGGTCGCGAACACCACCATACGCAGTAAGATAAACTCCGAGCAGAGCGCCACCGTGGCCATGAAGGAGGTCGTCGACCAGGTTCCGGAGCTGCACTCCAGCGAGGACCTCGCCTACCTTATCGGCACGGGCTACGGCCGCAACAAGGTCCCCTTCGCCGATGAAAACATCTCCGAGATAAGCTGCCACGCCATGGGCGTCCACGTCACGGACCCGAGCGTCCGCGCAATCATCGACATCGGCGGCCAGGACGTCAAGGGCATCAGCATAGACACCGACGGCACGGTCAAAAACTTCGCCATGAACGACAAGTGCTCCGCCGGCACGGGCCGCTTCTTCGAGGCCATGGCCAACGCCTTCGAGCTCAGCCTGCCGGAGTTCTCCAACCTCTCGCTGAGCGCGAAGAACGTGATTCCCATCACCGCGCAGTGCACCGTCTTCGCCGAGAGCGAGGTTATCACCCTCGT
>CALXGL010000122.1 GCA_944387825.1 uncultured Oscillospiraceae bacterium
ACTATCACGCCCTCGCTGTTGAGCGTTACGGCGTAGATATCGACGTTCGCCTGGGCGAGGCCGTCGGCCTCGGCGCTGGCGCTGGACGAGCCGCTGTGGCCGGAGGCGTAGGCGGCTTTCATGTAGAAGCCCAGGGCCAGCTCGCCTTCGGGGACTTCAACAGTTCCGGGAACCTCAGTCTCTCCGGGGTCGGAGCCGGGCGAGGCCTCCGGGGCGGGACTTACCGCGCCGGGCCCTGTCCACTGCACCACGGTTATGCCGCAGCCGGTCAGCAGGCCGACGCACAGAAGCAAAGAGAGAAGTATTGCTGTCAGCTTCTTCATTTTGATATTACCTCCCGATGATAATTGTAAACGGGCAAAACCAGGAGAGCGCCATTTTTGTCACGCTTGTGGCACTTCTCCTGTTATAGTCAAAAGTATAACAAGCTTATCTTAATTATGTATTTACGGAATATTAATTTTTATTAAGATACTTTAATTAAATTTCGCTTTGCAATTTGCCTTCAAAATACGTTGTTTCGTCATAATTTCGCATAATTTGCGTTTTATGCTTGCCATAATGCGAAGTTACTGCTATAATACTAACATTAAATTAATCTTAAATATTTTTAAGATTTGCGGAGATGCGGCGGCATGGCAAACAGGGTGTTGATAATTGATGCGGATACGCAGTCCAGGACGGTGCTGAGCCGGGCCCTGCGCTCCGGAATGATGACGGCGGAAACCGCCGCCTCCGGCGAAGAAGGGCTCGCGCGGCTGAGCCTTGTGAGCTACGATTTGCTCCTGCTGGACACGGATTTGCCGGGCGTGGATGGCCTGCACGTGGTGCAGACCGTGCGCCAGCGCGGCAGCGGCATACCTATTATAGTAATAAGCGGGCACAGCGAGGACTACGAGCAGATATACGCCCTGGACATAGGCGCCGACGATTACATAACCCGCCCGTACAACCCCATGGTGCTCGCGGCCAAGGTGCGCGCGCTCATACGCCGCAGCCAGGGCATGCAGATGGAGGAAATTATCTCCGCCGGGCCCTTTACCTATAATACGGGCACGCTTCGGTTTTACAAAAACGGGGATGAAATCCTGCTTTCCAGCAAGGAAAACGCCATTATGAAGCTGTTCATGGACAATGTGGACCGCATTTTCTCGCGCGGCCGGCTCTACGACCTGGTCTGGGGCGGCTCTCTTGTGGACGAAAACACGGTCATGGTGTACATCTCCCGCCTGCGCGCCAAAATTGAAGACAGCCCCGCGCAGCCCAGATATATTCAAACCGTCCGCGGCCTCGGCTACCGCTTCGTGGCCAAGGAGGGCGGCCTGTAAGGCCCGCCGCGCAAAAAAGGACGCCGCAGGGCGTCCTTTGCTTATATATTGGCGGCGCGGGCGGCTATCAGGGCCGCGCCGGCGGCAGCCTCCTCCACGCGCGGGCTCAGGACCGCCTTGCGGCCGAAGCTCTCCTCTATCGTGCCCAGCAGGGCGGCGCTGCGCCGGGGCGCGTTTCCGCAGACTATGAGGCGTCCGGCAGAGCGCATTTCCTCCGGCAGGCGGTCATAAAAGCCGCGCAGTTCTGCGCATATGCCCCTGTAAAAGCCGAGACCGAGCTTGCCCACGCTCAGCGAGCCGGGGGCGAGGCCGCGTATTTCTCCGCGCAGTGCGGGATTTTCGCGCGTGCCGCGGAAGAGCGTGCTGACCTCCGGTATGTCATCGGCGCCCCGGCTCTCCTCCGCCGCCTTTTCCATCAGGGCGTAGGCCGTCCCGGCGTCGAGCGCGCAGCCCGCGCGGCGGCATACGTCCCGGACGAGGGCGTTGAGCTCCGCCATGGCGCTGCCGCCGCAGAGTCCCGCGCCCAGCCAGATATACCTGCCGCCCACATAGGGCCGGCATTCGAGGCCCTCCGGCGCGCCTATGCCGTCCGCCTGGACGGAGAGCTGGCTGGAGGTGCCTATGTTTATCACAATATCCGATCCGAGGCCCGCCGCACCGTAGATTCCCGCCTGATTGTCGCCTATGGCCGCGGCCACGGGCACGCCGGAGGGGGTTTCGCCGGCGATGACCTCGCCGCTCGCCGTCTCGGGCAGCAGCTCCGCCGGAAGCGAGGCCGCCGCAAGCGCCCTCCGGTCGAAGCGGCGCGCGGCCAAATCGTACAGCCCGAAGCTCGCGGCGCTGCTCGCGTGCATCAGGGCGCGGCGTCGGCCCGTGAGCCGCATGACGAGGTAGTCGGCAATCGTGCACATGCCCGCAGCCCCCTCGGGTATCGCGCCGTCGAGCATGTCGCAGTAGCAGGTCGTGAGGCCGTAGCCCGTGGCCATGTCATAGCCCGTCAGGGCGCTCAGCTCGCGCGCCGGAGTCGTGCCGCCACGCGCTGCGGCCCCGCGGCCGTCCTCCCAGGTGGCGAGAGGGCTCACGGAGCGGCCCTGCGCGTCGTAATAGAGCCGGCCGTGCATCTGGCCGGTTACGCCGATGCAGGCGGGGTCTCCGCCCAGCCTCTCCGCGAGGGCGCTCATCACGTCCCCCGCCAGCTCCGCCAGCCGCTCCGGCGACTGCAGCCGTTCATATTCCGCGCCCGGCAGCGCGGCGTCGTTCGGAACCGTCGCGCTCGCAAGCTGACGGCCCGTGGCCGTGTCTATGGCCGCCCCGCTCAGCGAGGTGGTGCCTATGTCCAGTCCCAGAGCGTACATCTCCGCCTCCCTGCCAGATACGGCGATTACAGAAACTTTTTCTTTACGAAGTCGAGCGCGAAGCGCAGCTCGGAGTCCATGACGTCCTCGTCCGGGCTGTTCAGGTCGCGCCAGACCTTGACCGAGTCGGCCACCTCACCGCCGGAGAGCACGAAAGGCTCCATGACCACGCCGGCGTCGTAGCCTATATCCCTGAGGCCCTGCGCTATGTCGTCCCAGGGCATGTGGCCCCGGCCGGGCACCCTGCGGTTGCACTCGCCTATGTGCAGATGGCCCAGCCTGCCGCCCGCGAGGCGTATGGCGTCGGAGAGCGAGTCCTCCTCTATATTCATGTGGAACACGTCGAGCAGCAGCTTCACGTTGCTCCGGCCCAGCTCGTCGAGGTAGCGCAGCGCGTCCTTCGCCGTGTTGAAGAGGTAGCCCTCGAAGCGGTTCACCACCTCGAGCATGAGCGTGATGCCGCGTCCCGCGGCCTCATCGGCGGCGACGGCGAGGCTCTCCAGGCTGCGGTCCCACTCGCCGCGCAAATCCAGCTTCTCGTTGCTGGCGTCGAGCGAGGGCCAGTAGGAGTAGAGCGTGCCGCCCAGCTGACGGCTGCCTATGAGCTCCACGCGGTCATAGAGGCGCTTGAGCTCGTCTATGCCCCGCGCCCTTGCGGCGCTGTCGGCGGAGGACGTGCTGTTCTCGCGGCTCAGGCCGTGGCATGCGTTTACGCCCACGCCCAGGCCGTCCGCGAGCTCCCTCAGCTCACGAAGCTCGGCCTCGCTCGCGCTCAGTATGGCGTGGCCGGAGAGCTCCAGCAAATCGAAGCCCAGGTTCGCGGCCTTGCGGCAGTAGTATTTGAGGTCTGCATTCTCCCAGGTGTGCAGCCAGTAGCCGTAGTGTATGCCAAATTTCATATTAATCCGTTTCCTCTTCCCTGTCTATAGTTTTATGCGTTTCTGGCCGAACACCTCGAAGAGATGTTCAAAGAACTTCTCCTCGTCTATGTCCCAGGCCACCTGGTGCGGCCCCTCAGGGTCCTCGCGGAAAATCGTCATGCCGCCGAGCAGCGCGCTGTCCAGCACGCAGTCCATGTACCCGCGCTTGTAGGTGCAGACGTCGTCGTTGAATATGCAGACCGCTGTAACCGCGTCGTGGAAGGAGACGCGCGGCTCGTCCTTGAACCATTCGCGCGCTATGCTCATGACCACCTGCATAATCGGGTGGGTAAAGTTGGCCTCGGCCTCGGCGGGCGTCATCACCACGCGGCTGGAGACGTTGTTGCCGAAGTTTTTGAAGTCCTTAGTGCGCGCACCGTATACGATATGCGTGGCGTGCGGGTCGATGATGGAGTTGTTCTCGAGTATGCCCTGGCTTGCTAGGACGCGGATGAAGTCGTCGCGCTCCATGGCGCTGAGCGTCTCGGTGACGGTGTCGTACCGGTGGTGCGTGGGCGAGCCGCAGAGCAGATACAGCCCGCCGAGCAGCGAGGGAATCTCCGGGTCCATGGCGAAGAGGACGCCCAGGTTAGTCATCGGCGCCGTTGCAATCAGGATTATCTCGCCGGGGTTCTCGCGTATGACGCGCTGCATAAACGGAACGGCGGTGTTTGGCGGATAGTCCGTGTCGTGCGGCCAGCCGCCCAGCGCCCTGGCCTGGGGCGCGGTCGTCTCCATCTGCTCTATGAGCAACGGCCTCTCGCAGCCGGAGTGTATAGGCACGTCCTTTCCGGCCATTTTGCAGAGCATGCTCGCCATTTCGCAGCGTTTCTGAGCCTCGCCGCAGGAGGTCGTGATGCCCACAAGCTCGCATTCGGGATTGGCCAGCAGGTAGGCGAGGGCTATGGCGTCGTCAATCTCGGTGCCTATGTCGAAGTCAAGCAGTACCTTTTTCATGCGCTTTCTCCTTTACTGAGCGCTCTCGCGGAGCTTTTTGAAGTAGTCAATCAGCACGGCTATGAGCAGCACGGCGCCCTTGACGACATACTGCCAGGAGCTGTTGAGGCCGAGGATGTTCATGCCGTTATCCAGTATGCCTATAATCATCGCGCCTATTATCGAGCCGGAAAGGCGTCCCACGCCGCCCGTCATGCTCGTGCCGCCCAGGACGACGGCGGCTATGGCGTCCATCTCATAGCCCTCGCCGGTGGTGTAGAGGCCGGAGCTGGTGCGCGAGGCGGCGATTATGCCGGCCACGGCGGCGAAGAAGCCCGCGAACACATAGACGGCGAACTTCACGCGGCGCACGTTGATGCCGGTGTAGAGCGCGGCCTGCTCGTTGTCGCCGACGGCGTACATGTGCCGGCCGGTCTTGGTCCGGTTCAGTACGAACCAGGCTATGGCGCAGAACAGCACGATGTAGAGCAGCTGCACGGGTATGACGCCGAAAATCATCCCGCGGCCCATGAAGGTGAAGACCTCGTCGCTCACCAGGATGGTGCGGCTGTTGGTGTACAGGCGGACTATGCCGCGGCCTATGTTCATGGTGGCCAGGGTCACGATGAAGGGCGGTATGTTCGTCCTGGAGATAAAGACGCCGTTGAAGGCGCCGAAGGCCACGCCGGAAAGCAGGCCAATGAGCACCGCTGCGCCCACGGGCAGGCCGTTATTGGTTATGAGTCCCGCCGTCAGGCATCCGCTTATCGCGACGATGGAGCCGACCGAGAGGTCGATTCCGCCTATCAGTATGGCCATGGTCAGGCCGCAGGCCAGGATAATGTTGACGGTTATCTGGCGCACGACGTTCGAGAGGTTGGTCACCTGCAGGAAAGAGCTCGAGGTCTGCGGCAGTATGGCCAGAACAAGGAACAGCAGCACAAACGCGCCCAGAACGCCCAGCAGTCCGCGGATGCCTCCGCCCGCTCTCAAATCCCTCTGTTTTTTCACGGTTTCACTCTCCTTCAGCCTTGCGGCGGAACTCCAGGGTGGCCAGCTGCATGATGGTCTCCTGGTCGAACTCGCCCCTGTTCAGAACGCCGGTCGTCTTGCCGTCAGACATGACCATGATCCGGTCGCATACGTTTATGAGCTCCGCGAGCTCCGAGGATATGAACACTATGCTCATGCCCGAGGCGGTCAGCTCGCCCATGAGCGCGTATATGTCCTGCTTCGTCTTGACGTCCACGCCGCGGGTCGGCTCGTCGAGCAGCAGGATGTCGTCCGTACTGGCCAGCCAGCGGCTTATCAGCACCTTCTGTTGGTTGCCGCCGCTGAGAAAGCCCACGCACTGGTTCGTGCCCGTCACCTTCGTCTGCAGCTTCTCTACGTACCGCGCGGCCAGCTCCTCCTCGCCGGCGCGCTTATAGCGCAGAGAGCGCAGGAAGCGGCCGAGGACGTTTATGCTCGTATTGAAGCGCACGTCCTGCTTGAGGAACAGGCCCTCCTTCTTCCTGTCCTCGCAGACATAGCCTACGCCGCCCTTTATCGCCTCGCCGGGCGACCTGAACTCCACGGCCTTTCCGTGTATGGCCACGGTCCCGGCCCTGCGCCGGCGCAGACCGAAAATGCACTGCGCGGCCTCGCTGCGTCCGGCGCCCACCAGGCCGGAGACGCCCAGTATCTCGCCGCGGTGCAGCGTGAAGGAGACGTCCTTCGCCATATGCCCGTCGCTGAGATGCTCGACCTCCATGACCACCTCGTCGGAGACCTTCCGTCCGGCTGCCACGGCGTAGTACTGCGTTATGTCGCGCCCGACCATGAGGCGGATAAGCTCGTCCTCGTTCGTCTCCTTTGTCTCCAGCGTGCCGACAGCCACGCCGTCGCGCAGTACGGTTATCCTGTCGGAGAGCTCGAAGATGTCGCCCAGGCGGTGTGAGATAAAGATGATGCCCACGCCCTTTTCCTTCAGCGAGCGGATGAGCTCGAAGAGCCTCTCGGCCTCGTGCTCCGAAAGCGAGCTCGTGGGTTCGTCCATGGCTATGACCTTTGCGTTGAAGGATATGGCGCGGATTATCTCCACCATCTGCTGCTGCGCTATGGTGAGCGCCTCGAGCCGCGTGGAGCTTTTGAAGTCCAGGCCGAAGTCGGCCAGCAGCTCCTGCGCGCGCTTTTCCTGGGCGCGCTTGTCCAGCACGCCGAGCGCGCCGCCCAGCTCCCGGCCCATAAATATGTTCTCCGCTATGGACAGGTGCGGCATGAGCATCAGCTCCTGGTGCAGTATGCTCACGCCGGCTCGCTGGGCCTCGAGCACGTTCGTGAAGCCTGCGCGCTCTCCGCAGACGTATATCTCGCCCTCGTCGGGCCTGTATATGCCGCCGAGTATCTTTACAAGCGTACTCTTGCCCGCGCCGTTCTCTCCCAGGAGAGCGTGAACCTCGCCGGCGCGCACGTCGAAGTCCACGCCCTGCAGCACCCTGTTCCTGGCGAAGCTCTTGGATATGCCCCGCATTTTAAGCAATTCTTCCACAGTACACCTCCCGGAAGCCTTAATTGCGGCCGCCCCGCGTCTGCGGGGCGGCTTCGTGGTTTTGCTTACTGCCAGTCGCTGGCGGCGTATTCCTCAACGTTCGCGGGGTTGATGATGAACGGGTCAATCAGATACTCGTCCTCAAGCTCCTCGCCGTCGAGGTACCTGTAGGCCAGCTCCATGCTCTGCTCACCCATCTTGATGGGGCTCTGGGCGGAGGTGGCGCGCCATACGCCCTCTTCGCCGTCCTGCTGCATCATGGCCTTGGCCTCGGGGCCGCCGTTGACGGAGTAGAGGTCTACGTCGGCTCCGGCGCTGGTGATGGCGCTGTAGGCGCCCAGACCCATCTCGTCGTTGCCGGCGAAGATGCAGTCGAGGTCGGGGTAGGTGGTGAGGATATCCTCGGCCACGGGCAGGGCGGCGTCGGTAGTGTTGCCGCCGTCAAGCTCGGTGACGACTTCCCAGCCGCCTATCTCGGTTATCCTGTCGATGAAGCCCTCGCAGCGCGCGACGCAGCTGGCGGCGGACTCGTAGACGAGCACGGCGACGGTGCCGCCCTCGGGATGCTCCTCGGCCATGAAGTCCGCGGCGAGGACGCCGGCGGCGTAGTTGTCGGTGGCGCAGAAGCTCTCGACGGTGGACATGTCGGTGCAGGGCGAGTCAAAGTTTATCACGGGGATGCCGGCGTCCTCGAGCAGGTCGAGACAGCTGGAGGCGGCGTCGGCGTCAACGGGGTTGAAGAGGACGACGTCGCAGCCCTGGGTGATGAAGTCCTCGATTATGCCGACCTGGCCGGCGGCGTTGCCGTGCTCGCCCTCGACGAAGACAAGCTCGTCGCCCTCGTGCATGACGTTCTGCACACCCTCGGCGACGGCGTCCCAGAAGGAGGCCTCGCCCATGGTGGTCAGGCCCACCTTGATGCCTCCGGCTTCGGCGCCGGGATCGGCGCTTTCGGCCGCGCCGGGGTTGTCTGTGCCGGCCGGGGCAGGTTCCTCGCCGCAGGCCGCCAGCGCGAACACCATCACGAGTGCAAGCAGCAGTGCAAGAAGCTTTTTCATTACTGTCTACCTTCCTTTTTGATTATTATTTATTCCCCGAAAATTCGGCGGAATATGCTGAAATATGACTGGGTAATCGTTTTCTCAACGATTATTTTATTACCGCCGGACGGAATTCGCCAAAATTCGGCTCAAGTTGTCCGGCGGGTTATGAGGCTGACCGGAAAAATCTTCGTGCCGCTGCTCTCATCGCGGCCGTATATCATATCTATAATGGTGTCGGCCAGGTACCGGCCCATGGCGTCTATGTCCTGCTTTATCGTGGTGAAGGGCAGGGAACACATGTGCGAGATTGAGATGTCGTCAAAGCCGACGACGCGGACGTCGCCGGGTATGCTCACGCCGCGGCTCAGCAGCGCGGCGATGGCGCCGGACGCCAGCCAGTCGGTCTGGCAGAAGATGCCGTCGAAGCGTCCGCCGGCGTCAAGCACGCGCAGCACGGCCTCGTAGGCGGCTTCGTAGGTTATGGCCTTCGGCCTGAGCACCAGCGGCGGCGCTATCCCCGCCTGCTCCAGCGCGCAGGCGTAGCCCGCCAGGCGCTCGGTCATGACATAGGTGCCCTCGCGCTCCGTCATGACCGCAAGGCTGCGGCAGCCGGACCTCATGAGCTCCTCGGCCGCCAGGCGGCCTCCGTCGCGGTTGTCCGAGGACACGTACCTGACCTTCGCCCTCGGCTTTTCGGCCGGCGCGCGGTCTACGTATATGGTGGGAATGTCCTGGAGCTGCCCCTCCTCGAGGCTGCTGTCTCCGTTTATGTATATCACGCCGCTGACGTCCTGCGCCTTGACATAGCGCAGGCACTTACGCTCCGTATCGCGCGACTCGTTGGTGTTGTATATGGCGACGGGATAGTCAAAGTCAAACAGCGTGTTCTGCACGACCTGTATGAGCTTGGCAAAGTATTCGTTCGTTATATCCGGCACGATTATGCCTATTATCTGGTTGCGGCTCATGCGGAGTCCCCGCGCCATCTGGTTCGGCGAATAGCCGCATTCCTCAATTATCCTGAGTACGCGCTCCTCCGTCTCCCGCGAATAGCGTCCATTCTTGTTCATCACGCGGGAAACCGTGGCCGGGGAAACGCCGGCCCTGCCGGCTATCTCCTTTAGAGAAACGCTTC
Source organism: uncultured Oscillospiraceae bacterium (assembly GCA_944387825.1). Lineage (GTDB taxonomy): Bacteria > Bacillota > Clostridia > Oscillospirales > Oscillospiraceae > Scatomorpha. Next base: position 9,248 of record CALXGL010000122.1, read on the forward strand.
GTCCCATTTGCCCACTTCCATCTGTGAGAAATCGTTTGCTCAACTTGCTTTCATAATAAACTCGTACTGTTTGCCTGTCAACAACTTTTGTCCGCATCCGGATGCCCAAACGATTGTTTTGGCCGTTTGCACGGTTATCGGGCATCCGGATTGTGCACATTGCCCCGGTTTTCGGGGCCGGGGTTCACTTGAGCGCTTCGGAGGCGATGCTCGCGGCGCTGCCCGGGTCCTGGGCGACTACCAGCACCACGTACTGGCCGCCGGAGACGAGGACGGCGTTCTCAATCTTGGGGACCTCCTCGGGGTCGTAGTCGGCGTACTGGGATGCGCGGACCTCATTGCGCTGCTCGAGCGTCTTGACAAGCGCCTCGGCGGCCTCCGCGCTGCCGCAGTCGAATACGGCGACCTCCTCGGCGGTCGCGCCGGTTCCGGCCCAGGCGGCGACGGACGTGCCCTCCTGCGCGCCGTAGAGGCCGAGCGCCACGGCGCTGTCCAGCGCGTTCATGGGCTCGCCGAAGGCCGCGGCCTCCACAAGCTGCTGCCCGAGGGCGTTGATATCCACCGGCTTCTTTTCCTCAGAGCCGCAGCCGGCCAGTGCGAAGACCATGGCCAGCGCCAGTATGAGCGCGGCGATTCGTGTAAGCTTCATCGTTTTGTCCTCCTGATTTACTGTACTGTGTGGGTGCGCAGATAGTCCATCCAAATCTTGCAGTAGTCCGCCGTCAGGTGCGTGCCGTCCTGCGTGGCCTCGGCGAAGAGGCAGCCGTCGGTGTCCTGCATGACCTCGGCGACATTGACGTAGTTGACGCCCTTCTCCCTGCAGAGCTCGACGAGGGTCTTTTGCAGGCGTATCACGTTGGCGTTGGTGTAGGTGCCGTTATCCGAGTCGCTGGTCTCCTTCCAGTGGCTGACGGGGATGATGGACTGGACGTATATCGTCGCGTCCGGGTGGCTCTGCTGTATGATGTCGATTATCCTGGCGTAATCGTCCTTGAACACGCTCTCATAGACCCAGCCCAGCTCGTTCATGCCCAGCATGATATAGACCTTGCTGTAGCTCGCCTGCTTGAGCGCGTCGGCAACGGTCAGCCACTGGCCGCCGACCTGGGCTATCTGCTTTGTGAATACGTCGTTGACCGTGAGTCCCACGTTGGTCCAGAAGGTCGTGCCCGTGATGCCGCCGTACATCTGCAGGCCCTGGGTGCGGCTGTTGCCGACAAAGACGGCGTCGGCGAAGTAGCTGTCGTCCACGGCGGCTCCCGCGGGCACGGCGATATCCGCGCCTATTCCGGCCGCGGTATTGTCCGCCGGGCGCGGGATCGCGGGCGTGCTGGGCTGGGCGCTCGGTTCGGCGCTCTCCGCCGCCGGGGACTCGCCCGCCGGAGGCTCGCTCGCCGGGACGAGGTTGTCCACGCTCTCGGCGGGCGGCGTATCCGGGGCCTTGCTGTGCTCCGCCGGGCCGTCGTTGTGCGTAAACAGCGTCGAACCCGCCGCCACCATTACCAGCAGCACGCAGGCAAATAGAATTATCTTTATAACGGTTGTACCGCCGCTCTGCTTGCGGCGGCTGTGGTTTCCTCTGGCTGCCATAGTTTCGTTCCTCTATCCTTTATTTTGCGCCAAATATTCTGCCGGGCCGGAGACATAGAGGTCCCCGCCCGCCGCGTCCGCCGCGGCGATAAGCGGCATGCCGCGCACCGTGAGCCTCCGCACGGCCTCGGGACCGAGCTCCGGCCAGGCGACAAGCTCGCATTCCTCCACGCAGGAGGCCAGAAGCGCGCCGGCCCCGCCCTCGGCGGCGAGATAGACCGCGCCGTGGGCACGCATCGCCTCAAGCACGGCCTCGCCGCGCGGGCCCTTGCCTATCATGACGGCGAGGCCGCGCTCAATGAGCCGGGGCGCATAGGCGTCCATGCGATAGCTCGTCGTGGGCCCGGCCGCGCCTATGACGCGGCCCGGAGGCGCGGGCGCGGGGCCGCAGTAGTATATCGCCGCGCCCTCGAGCTCGAAGGGCGGCTCCTCTCCGCGCTCAAGCAGCTCGAGCATGCGCCTGTGGGCGGCGTCGCGCGCGGTGTACACCGTGCCGCTCAATAATACGCGGTCGCCCGCGCGGATTGCCTGCGCCTCCTCGCGCCGGCAGGGTACCGTGAGACGTATTTCGCGCATCAGAGCACCTCCTCCGCGTGCCGGTCGGCGTGGCAGCAGATGCACACGGCGGCGGGCAGCATGGCGATATGCGTCGGCGCGACCTCGACCATGACGGCGAGGGCGGTGGTCTTCCCGCCCAGGCCCTGCGGGCCTATGCCGAGGGCGTTTATGTCCTCAAGGAGCTCGCGCTCCATTGCGGCGTAGTATTCGTCCGCGTTCGCGCTCCCCACGGGACGGAGCAGCGCGCGCCGCGCCAGACGCGCGACGGAGTCGAAGCCGCCGCCTATGCCGACGCCGACGACTATGGGCGGGCAGGGGTTGCCGCCCGCCGATCGCACCGTGTCGAGCACGAATTCGCGAACGCCCGCCACGCCCTGCGAGGGCGTGAGCATCTTGACTTTGCACATGTTCTCGCTGCCCGCGCCCTTTGGGCTGACGGTGAGCTTCACGCTCTCGCCCGGCACAAGGCGCACCTCTATATTTGCGGGAGTGTTGTCGCCGGTGTTCACGCGCCGCAGCGGGTCTGCAACCACGCTCTTGCGCAGGTATCCCTCCGCGTAGCCCCGGCGGACGCCCTCCTGTACGGCGGCCTCGAAGTCGCCGGAGATGTGCACGTCCTGGCCTATTTCGGCGAAGACCGTCACGAGGCCGGTGTCCTGGCATATCGGCAGGCCGGTTTCGCGCGCCGTGTCGAGGTTGCGCGCGAGGTCGGAAAGTATCCCCTTCGCAAGCGGCCAGGGCTCGCCCTCCGCGGCCGCTCTCAGCGAGGCCTCCGCGTCGGCGGGCAGGCGGGTGCAGGCTTGTATGCACAGCCGCGCTACGCAGTCGGTTATCGCGCTCGCGTCCAGCTCTCTCATATCCTCGCCGCCCCGCTCTCTCGCGCCGCTTTGGCGACGGCCTTTGCAACCGCGTCCGCGACGCCCGGCTCAAACGCGCCGGGGATGATGTGCTCGCGCTCGAGCTTATCGCCGACGAAGTCCGCGAGCGCACGCACGGCGGCGGCCTTCATGGCGGTGTTTATCTCCCGCGCGCGCACGTCAAGCGCGCCGCGGAAGACGCCGGGGAAGGCGAGGACGTTGTTTATCTGGTTGGGATTGTCGCTCCGGCCCGTGCCGACGATGTACGCGCCCGCCTCGACGGCCTCGTCGTAGCTTATCTCGGGCGTGGGGTTCGCCATCGCGAAGATTATGGGCTCTTCCGCCATGGAGCGCACCATCTCCCGCGTCACGAGCTTCCCGCCCGAGACGCCGATGGAGACGTCCGCGCCCTGCATGGCGCCGGCGAGCGCGCCGCGGACGCCGCGCGGGTTAGCGAGCTCCGCGAGCTCGGCCTTAT
>CALXGL010000123.1 GCA_944387825.1 uncultured Oscillospiraceae bacterium
AACGAGACGGATATCTCTCTGACGCTCTCCCTCGACGGAGGGGCGTCGGAGATCTCGACCGGCCTGGGCTTCTTCGACCACATGCTCGCGCAGCTCGCGCGGCACGGCGGCTTTGGGATAGCGCTCAAATGTTTGGGCGACCTTGAGGTCGACGGGCACCACACGGTCGAGGACGTCGGCCTCGCACTGGGCGAGGCGCTGCGCGAGGCCCTGGGCGACAAGCGCGGCATAGAGCGCTACGGCCAGGCGATAATCCCCATGGACGAGGCGCTCATACTCTGCGCCGTCGACCGCTCGGGCCGGCCCTGCCTGCGCTACAGCGCCGAGATACCGGCTCAGCGCGTCGGCGACTTCGACACCGAGCTTGTGCACGAGTTCATGCAGGCGCTGGCCAACGCTGGCGGCTTTGCGCTGCACATCCGCCAGCTGGACGGCGTCAACTCGCACCACATCATCGAGGGCATGTTCAAGGCCCTCGCGCGCGCCCTGAAGACCGCCGTGGCCGTGACGGGCGGGGAACTGCCCAGTACCAAGGGGGTACTCTGATGACGGCCATCATCGACTACGGCGTCGGCAACCTCTTTTCGCTCAAATGCTCCCTTGCCGCGATAGGCGAGGAGAGCCTGGTCACCGGCGACAAGGCGGAGATACTGCGCGCCGACCGCGTGATACTGCCCGGCGTCGGCGCCTTCGCGGACGCCTATAAAAAACTCTGTGATACCGGTATGGACGCCGTCGTCTACGCCGCTGCGGACGCGGGAAAGCCCCTGCTCGGCATCTGCCTGGGCATGCAGCTGCTCTTTGAGCGAAGCTTTGAGTACGGCGAGCACCGCGGTCTCGGGCTGCTCAAGGGCGAGGTCGTGGGCATGGCCGGGCGAATCCCGGCCGGGCTTGACATCCCGCAGATAGGCTGGAACGCCCTGCGCAAGACAAAGGACAGCCGCATACTCGCAAACACACCCGAAGGCGCGCACGTCTACTTTGTGCACAGCTACTTCGCCGCGGGCTGCGGCGACTCTCTCGCCGCCGTGACGGAGCACGGCCTTGAGATGGCACTCGCCGTTGAGAGGGACAACGTCTGCGGCTGCCAGTTCCACCCGGAGAAGAGCGGCGGCGTGGGGCTGGATATTCTCCGCGCTTTCTGCAAAATGGAGGGATAATATGCTGATATTTCCCGCAATTGACCTGTTTGAGGGCAAAGCCGTCCGCCTTTTTAAAGGCGACTATTCCCGAATGACCGTCTACTCGGATGACCCTGTCTCGGTCGCGAGGGACTTTGTCTCGAAGGGCGCGCGGCAGATTCACATGGTTGACCTCGCCGGCGCGAGGTATGGGAACATGCCCAACCTCGGCGTCGTGCGCGAGGTTGTCAGGGCCACCGGGGCCTTCGTAGAGCTCGGCGGCGGGATACGCGATATGGAGAGCGTCGAACGCGCGCTCGACGCGGGCGTGAGCCGAGTAATCCTCGGCACGGCGGCGGTCGCCAACCCCGAGTTTCTGGAAACTGCCGTGGCGAAATATGGAGATAAAATTGCCGCTGGCTGTGACCTGAAGGACGGGAAAGTCGCCGTAAAGGGCTGGGTCGAGACCTCGGACGTGACGGCGGACAGCTTCTTTTCAGGCATGGAGCGGCTCGGCGTCAGCACCGTTATCTGCACGGACATAGCCCGCGACGGGGCGATGCGCGGCGCGAACGACGCGCTCTACGCCGCCATTATGGCGGCGCATCCCGGCGTGCGGCTTGTTGCCTCCGGCGGCGTGAGCTCCATTGACGACGTGCGCCGTCTGCGCGCGCTGGGCCTCTACGGCGCCATTATCGGAAAGGCGTACTATACCGGCGACATTGCGCTTGAGGAAGCGGTGGAGGCGGCAAAATGATAACAAAACGAATAATTCCCTGCCTGGACGTGCGCGATGGCCGCGTGGTCAAGGGCGTCAACTTCGAGGGCCTGCGCGACGTAAATTCGCCCGTCGCCCTCGCCGAATATTACACGGCAAACGGCGCCGACGAGCTGGTGTTCTACGATATTACCGCCAGCGCCGAGGGCCGCGGCCTCTTCACGGACATCCTGCGCGAGACGGCCTCACGGGTCTTCATCCCCCTGACCGTCGGCGGCGGGATAAACACGCTCGAGGACTTCGACCGCGTGCTGAAATGCGGCGCGGACAAGGTGAGCGTCAACTCCGGCGCGATAAAAAACCCCGCCCTTATAGGCGAGGCGGCAAGACGCTACGGCGATCAGTGCGTGGTGCTGTCGGTTGACATAAAACGTGTAGACGGAGAGTTCCGCGTATTCGCGCGCGGAGGGCGCGACGACACGGGTATGGAGGCGCTCGGCTGGATAGGCCGCTGCGTGGACGCGGGCGCGGGCGAGGTGGTCGTCAACAGCATAGACACCGACGGCGTCAAGGGCGGCTTCGACCTCGAGATGCTGGAGGCGGTATGCTCGCGCGTGAGCGTGCCGGTGGTGGCCTCGGGCGGCGCGGGCCGCGCGGCGGATTTCATCACGCTCTTTGAGCGCGTGCCGCGCGTGAGCGCAGCGCTCGCGGCGAGCATCTTCCATTTCGGAGAGGTAAGGATACCGGAGCTGAAGCAAACGCTGGCCGAAAGCGGCATAAATGTGAGGTTATAAGATGGAAAACGTACTCGACAAGCTCAAATTTGACGCGCAGGGGCTGATTCCCGCCGTGGTTATCGACGCCGACGGCGGCAAGCTGCTGATGGTGGCCTGGATGAACCGCGAGAGCCTTGAAATAACTCTGCGGGAGGGCTATACCTGCTTCTGGAGCCGCAGCCGCAGGGAGCTGTGGCGCAAGGGAGAGACCAGCGGCAACCGCCAGAAGGTCGTGAGCATAACCGCAGACTGCGACTTCGATACGCTGGAGGTAAAGGTACATAAGCTCGGCCCGGCCTGCCACACGGGCGCGGAAAGCTGCTTCTTCAATGAGATAAAGGCAAGCAAAGAGCCGGAGCCCTTTTCAGTGCAGGGACTGTACGAGCTGCTGCTTGACCGCAAGGCGGAAAAGCCGGAGGGGAGCTACACAAGTTACCTCTTCGAAAAGGGCCTCGACAAGATACTCAAAAAGGTCGGCGAGGAGAGCACGGAGGTCATTATCGCGGCCCATGCGCGCGACAGGCGCGAGACTGTCTACGAGCTTGCGGATTTGGCCTACCACGCGCTGGTGCTGATGGCGGAGCTGGGCATAACCCCGGATGAAGTCAGGGACGAGCTCGCGGGCCGCCACATCATAGACCACAAGGTGAAGCAGGAAAAAATGACCTGAGCTCTACCTGACTGCCCTGCGCAGCCTCAGGACGCTGAGCGTGAGATTCAGCAGCTCGTTGAAGTAGATTATTCCCATATAGGCCGGAAGCGCCCCCATGGGCAGCAGAAAGTACACAAGCAGGACGCCGAGACCGGCGTCAAGGATGTTTATGCCCATGCTCCAGACCTGCTGTCCCAGACCCTTGAGGCAGCCGTCCACGACCGTATCTATGTACATGGCGGGGATGAGCGGGGCGAGGAGACGTATATATTTTCCGGCCTCGGCTGACGAGAAGAGGGTCTCGCCTATAAAATCCGACGTGAAATAGAGGGCCAAAGCGACGGCCAGTGCGAAAAGCGCGCTGACCGTCAGCAGGGTTCTGACTTCGCGCCGGATTTTTTCGCGTTCGCCGCGCACCTGCGCGCTGGTCAGCTCGGGGATGACGTTTTCGGCAAGCGAGGTCAGGAGGCTGGCAGGAAAGCCTATTACAGGCATGGCCATGCCGTGTATGACCCCATAACCAGCCAGCGCGGCGTCGGCGGTGAGGCCGCTTTTGCGGAAGCCGCGGGGCACAAGCAGGTGCTCCAGCGTGGACAGAGCGCTGCGCGCGTAGGCGCTTACGGCGAGCGGCAGGGCGACCGACAGCATCCTCGACGTGAGGCGCACCGTCTCGCCGCCCCCGGAGCCGTGGCGGAGACGGTCATGTGTATAAAAGCCCAGCATGAGGGCAAGCGAGAGTATGTCTGCGGCGGTAACGCCGGCGCAGACTGCGGCGCAGGAGTACTCTATGTCCCCGGCGGGCGCCCTGTCCAGCAGAACGGCCACGAAGAACACGACCGCGCACTGCTCGGCAAGGTGTACCAGCGAGGGCTTCCAGATACGTCCGCAGGCGGTGAAGTAGCCGGAGAGGACGCTTGAAACGGCGAGGCAGGGCAGGCCGAAGGCCAGTATGCGCAGGCTCAGCACCGTGCGCGCGTCGCCTATCCAGAGAAAGCCTATGGGTTCGGCAAAGCGCGTGAGCAGGTACATCGCCGCGGAGCCGAACATCAGAGCGTAAAGCGCCGAGCGCACCATCGCCCCGTGTACGCCGCCGGCGCGGCCCATGCCCAGCTCCTCGCTTACAAGCCGCGTCACGGCAAAGCGTATGCCGCTCACGGCGAAGGTGGTAGCTAGCAGCTCGACGCTCATTACAAGCTGGTAAAGCCCTATGCCGGCTGCGCCGATGCGCCCGGCCAGATAGCCCTGGAAGCCCATGGCTATGCAGCGCATAACCAGGCTGGCCGCCGTCATAAGCGCGGTGTTTACAATAAGACGTCTGCCCATAATCCACCCCCGCTGGAGTTTATGCGGGCTTGTGGACAGGTATGAGGCAAATAAAAAGGCGCGGATGCAACGCATCCGCGCTTTTATCAGCTCAGCCGCTCTCCGGTAACGGCCAGTAGACGCCGCGCACATTCGAGCGCGGGACGATTTTCCGGATTCTGCAGCTTCGGGTCGCCGGCAATTACTTTCTGCGCAGCGGCCTGGGCGCTGGTGAGCACGTCCATATCAGCGCCGAGATCTGCAATGAGCAGCTCGGGCAGGCCGTGCTGCCTTGCCCCGAAGAAATCGCCGGGACCGCGCAGGCGCAAATCCTCCTCCGCTATTTTAAAACCGTCGTATACATGCGTGAGCACGGAGAGACGCTCGCGGGCCTCGCCGTTTTTGGCGTCCGATACGAGCACGCAGTAGCTCTTGTGGCTGCCGCGGCCGACGCGGCCGCGAAGCTGGTGCAGCTGGCTGAGACCGAAGCGCTCGGCGTTCTCGACTATCATCAGCGCGGCGTTGGGCACGTCCACGCCGACCTCTATGACGGTGGTGGAGACGAGCACGTCTATCTCCCCTGCCGCGAAGCGGGACATGAGCTCGTCGCGCGGCTTCGCTTTCATCCTGCCGTGAATGCACTCGATTCTCAGCTCCGGCAGCGCGCGGCGCAGTTCCTCGGTGTGTTCCTCGGCGGTTGTCAAGTCAGTGGGGGCGTCGGGGTCCTGCTCTATGGCGGGACAGACTACAAAGACCTGGCGGCCCTCGCCGCTCAGCTTCTGTATGAAGGCGTTCAGCCTGCGCCGGTACGCGCTGGTGACGGCAAAGGTGTCTACCTGCTGGCGCCCGGGGGGCAGCTCATCTATGAGAGAGACGTCAAGGTCGCCGTAAATTATGAGCGCGAGAGTACGGGGGATGGGGGTCGCGCTCATTACAAGCACGTGAGCCCGCTCGCCCTTGGCGGAGAGCGCCGTGCGCTGCGCCACGCCGAAGCGGTGCTGCTCGTCGGTGACGACAAGGCCAAGGCGCCGGAATTCCACGCCCTCGCTTATGAGCGCGTGAGTGCCGACGGCCAGCGCGGCCTCGCCGGACTCCAGCGCGGCCAGAGCCTCGCGGCGGGCTTTGGCGCCCATGGAGCCGGTGAGCTTCACGACCTTCAGCTTGAAAGGCGCGAGAAATCCGCTCAAGGTGGCGTAATGCTGCTCAACAAGCAGCTCGGTTGGCGCCATGAACGCGCTCTGCAGCCCGTTTTCGGCCGCCAGCCATATCAGGGCCGCGGCGACCAGAGTTTTGCCGGAGCCGACGTCGCCCTGGATGAGGCGGTTCATGAGCCTGCCGGAGCACATGTCGTCAACGCAGTCGGAGATTGCGCGCAGCTGCGCTCCGGTGGGCGCAAAGGGCAGGGTGGAGGTAAAGCCGGACAAATCCAGCCTCCGCAGCGCGATGCCGCTCTCCTTCCCGCCGTCTCCGCGGACAAGGGACAGCGCGCAGACAAGCGCGAACAGCTCTTCAAAGACCAGACGGCGGCGGGCCAGGGACAGAGCCCTCGCATCGGCGGGAAAATGGATATTTTCATAGGCGTACCTGGCCGTGCACAGCGAGTTGTCCCGGGCGACTGCGTCCGGCAGCGCGTCGGGAATGGACAGCTTGAGCTCGTCCAGGGCCCTGCGTACGCTCTGACTGACGTCGCGCTGATTAAGACCGGAGGTGAGGCGGTATATGGGCGCGATGCGCCCTGTCAGCCTGCCGGCCTCGGAGAGCGGCTCGAACACCGGGTTCGTAAAAGAGTAGGTCCGGCCGGTCAGGCCGACCTTTCCGTAAAAGGCGTAGCTCTCGCCGCGGACAAGCCGGTTTTTCAGCCAGGCCTGGTTGAAAAAGGTGACGTACATGGCGCCTGAAGCGTCGGATATACGGAAACGCAGTATGTCGAGCCCACGCCTGGGCCGCGAGAGCTCCGGCTCCGTGACTATCATGGCGTGGACGCATGCGGCTTCGCCCTCCTGAAGCTTCGCCACAGGGAGAAGGTTCCCCCGGTCCTCGTAGGCCCGGGGGAAAAAAGACAGAAGAGAGCCCACGTCGTGTACTCCGAGCCTGGCAAAAGCTTTGGCTTTGGCTTCGCCTATGCCCTTTATATAGCGCACGGGCGTATCCAGTTTGAGCAAGGCGCAAGCCCCCTTTCCGCCGCCGCGGCGGAATAAGCCGCCGCAGACAGGTTATATTAACCGGGGAGGTGACGATATGTCAAAACGCAGGAAGCGAAAAATGGACAGCATTTCCATCGACCCGGAACAGCGCATATGCGATGAGCACGACGCCGCAGGCATAAGAAAAACCGAGGTGGCAAGCCCGAAAAAGATGGGCATGAGGGTTGTGGACAACTGCCCGGAGGAGCATATAATGTGATTTCAGCCCCGGCGGATGTACACCACGTCGCGGTCTCCGTTGGCCTCAAAGACGTCGGAGAGCCCGCCGGAGACTATGGTGCGGCCGTCGCTGGTTACAAGCACCATCTCAAAGCCGCCGTAGGTGTCGTAGTAGTTCCTGGCGCCGCGCTCGCCGAGCACATAGAGCGCGGTGCTCAGGGCGTCGGCCATGGTGCCGTCGTCGCAGACTATGGTCACGCTCAAAAGGTCGCTTTCGGCCGGCCGGCCGGTGTCGGGGTCTATTATGTGCTGATAGACCGTGCCGTCGTCCGCGACGAAGTACCGCTGATAGCCGCCCGAGGTGACTATGGCGGCCTCGCCGAGCGAGAGAATGCCCACGTAGTCGTTGGTGTTTTCGGGGTCCTGCACGGCTACGTTCCAGTCGCTGCCGTCGGGCTTCACGCCGAGGGTCTGGACGTTCCCGCCCAGCGAGATTATGGCGCTTTCCACGCCCTGCGCGGCCATGGCCTGCGCGGCGTACTTGGCGGCGCAGCCCTTTGCCAGGCTGGCAAAGGATATTTCCGTTCCGGCCGGCATCGTAACCAGCACGGAGTCCGTGTCACTCATGCCGGAAAAGCTGACTTTGCTGAAGCCCACGCCCTGCATGAGGCTGCTTATTTCATTGTCGCTCGGAACACGGTACCTGGCGTCTATGAAGCCCCAGGCCTTGACCAGAGGATAGATGGTCAAATCCAGCGCGCCGCCGCTGCGCTCGTAGACTGTTGAGGCGGTTTCAAGCATTTCGACCATCTGGCCTGTCACCGAAGTGCCCGCGCCGCCGGAGTGGTTCATGCTGTAGACATAGGAGCTGCTGAGCTCGGGGTCCAGCATGTTTTCCAGCGCGTTTATTACGTTTTGGGCGGCCTGGATTCCGGCCTCCCCGTTGGGCCCGTAGGCCGTGAGGCCCATTACGGTGTCCATTGAGACAATCTGGGCGTCATGCCTTTCGTCCTCGCCGCAGCCCGATAAAGCGAGGGCCATGGCGAGGGCAAGAGCCAGGATAAGGATTCTGCGTATATATCTCATGGCTTTACCCCTTTATACATTCGTAAAGTACATTATACCATTACGGCGCAGCCGTTATGGTATAATGTCATCTTTTTCGGTTGCCCCTCAAGGGGCGAGAAAAAGGACTCAAATCTAAGTAAAATATCCGCCCTGCGGTATTATACCATGACGGCGAAGCCGTAATGGTATAATGTCATCTTTTTCGGTTGCCCCGCAAGGGGCGAGAAAAAGGACTCAAATCCAAGTAAAATATCCGCCCTGCGGATATTTTACCATGCCGGCGGCGGATTCGCAAGCTTGCCGAAGGCAAAGCCGCATTTCCGCGCTCATTCCGGCATGCGGCCGGAATAGAAACGCAGCAGCCCGGAGCCGAGCAGGAAGCGCAGCTTCAGCCTGCGCGAAGCCGGAACGAGCGCAAAAGCCTCCGGAAGCCGTTTCATAGCCTCCAGAGTCTCAAAGCCGCACTCCCCGGCCAGCGCCGCCGGTGAGGGCAGAGAGGAGGCAAGACCGGTCCGGCGCGGCGCGAAGCCCATGCCGTCAAAGACGAGGCGCGCGCCGGGAAAGCGCAGCCCTATGTTTTTGAGCAGTGCGGCGGCGGCTTCGTATTCCAGATGGCAGAGCAGGCCGCCGATAAGGAAAATCGCTCCGTCCGGGGCGTCAATCCCGTCGAGAAAGCCGGCTCTGCGCACATCCGCGCATATATACGTCTCGCCGTCGGCTCGAGGGATAAGGCGTTCCCTGAGCTCCATGACCTCGGGCAGGTCCACATAAAAGCGTCTCGTTTCGCGCCCGCCCAGCCGCCGCAGAAGCGTGTCCAGACCGCAGCCAAGGTCAATGAGGGCGGCGTCCGGCAGGGCGGCGAGATGCCTGCGCGCGCCTTCGGACAGCAGCTTCTCGCGCAGGGCGTACAGCAGGCAGTCGGCCCGCCGCGCTGCGGAAAAGTCGCCGCGCAGAGAGCGCAGAATAATGGCGTCAGTCTCGCCGACGCCGAGCTGCGGATATTCGAGACGGCAGCGTGCGCGGCACCAGAGCGGGATATAAAGCCCGCTGTACGGTATGTTCATCGCGCCGCCCCGCTCAGTGTGCGCAGCAGGCCGAGGTCATAGCTGCGCGTGAAGTCGAGCGGCTCGATCCCCCGCCCAAGGCTGCGGAGAAACACTTCGGCGCAGGCGCGCGCGTCGCTCAGCGCGTCGTGATGCCTCAGCTCTATGCCCAGACTGAAGCTCAGCGTGCTGAGCTTGTGGTTTTCGAGCTCGGGAAAGGCCCGGCGCGCCACACGTACGGTGTCAATATATTCGACCCGGCTCCGCCAGCTTATGCCGTAGGCGCGCAGGCACTTGCCCAGTACCGCCATGTCGAAGGGGGCGTTGTGGGCTACAAGCGTGCCCTCGGAAAACAGGTCCCGCAGCACGTCCTCCCAGAGTTTGCCGAAGCAGGGCTCGCCATACGTCATTTCAGGCGTGATGCCCGTCAGGGCAATGTTGAAAAAATCAAAGCCGCACTCGGGATTGATAAGCGCGCCGTATTCGCCGCAAATCTGCCCGTCCTCGAGCACGCAGACCCCTATCTGGCTCATGCGGTCATTGCGCGAGTTGGGCGTTTCCGTATCAAAAACTACATATCTCACAGACGTTTCCTTTCCCGAGCCCGGAAGCGGCCGCCCCTTTGAGGAGGCGGCCGGCTTGCGCCGAATGGCGCGGCTCATTTCCAGCGGAGCGTACGCAGATAGTCCTTCAGCTCCGGAGGGATGCGCCTGGACTCTATGGCTTTTTGTATGGACCTGTTGTGCACCCAGCGGCTCAGACGCCGCCCCTCGATATAAGGCAGCGCCGCGCGCTCCTGCTTGCATAGCGCCGTAGCGAAATACCATGCGACCATCATGTTTACATAATATTCTTCGCAGCAGCAGGAAGCCGCCAGCTCAAGCTGCTCGGGCGCAAAGCCTTCATCCAGATAAAAGCCCATGAGCACGCCCAGGCCAAAGCGAACCGTATAGGCCGCTCCGCTGGAAATCCAACGTTTTATTTCGTCCATAAGTCCGTTTGGACGGGCCTTGAATGCCGCAGGCGAGAGCAAATCGCAGACAGCCCAGTTATCAACGTATGGCAGAAAACGCTCCAGCTCCAGCAGGGCGTCCGGATATGCTTTGATGCTGTTTATTAAAAGGCCGTGAAGACAGTACTCATCGTAGAACTCATGAGGAAGAGTTGACATAAAATCAACAGCCGCCTGGGTGCCGCGCAGCTCGCGCTCGAGCCTGCGCAGCGCCGGCATGCGCACTCCGAGGATTTTTTCCCTGTCCAGGCCCGGTATGAGCCCGGAATGAAAGTCCCCGTATGCGGGGTCGGAGAGCGCCTTCAGACGGGCCTGAATTGAGCTTGCGGTCATCGTTTGCCTGCCTTTCTGCTTTTGCGCTTCGCGCGCTTGGCGGCGCGTATCTGGCGCATGCCCTGGCGGGTTATGATGACGACGGGCTCCTTGCGTTCGGCGCCGTTCCAGTTGCCGAGCGCGAAGAAAATAACCGCTTCGCCCACGAGGGCGAAGAAAGCCCAGAGAGCCCAGTTCGGGTCAAAGAAGCGTATAAACATGAAATCGGTTACAAATACGATGTACAGAAGGCTGGTAAGCGTGGTCAGAACATAGTTGACCGCCCCCAGCAGCCCGAGGCGTTCGGGGTACTTGTTCATGGTGTAGCGGTTGTACAGGATGGGTATGTTAGTGCTTATAAAGCTGTTCCAGCCGATATATTCAGGTATGAGGAGACGCGCAAGCCGCTCGCTTTTAATCGTGACATAGCCCTTTACGCGGTCGGAAGCGGTCCAGACGGCGCCCTCGCGGCAGAGGGCGAAGCCGCAGAGCCAGGGAGGTATGGTCACAAAGGCGAGCCACATGAGTCCGCCGCCTATGGCCATGCCCACTCCTCTTAAAAACAACATAAAAGCAGCCATATATTACCTCCATGCGCTGCCGGCGCTTGGTTTATTTGCTCAGTGCGAAGGCGCGCGCCTCGGCCAGCCAGCCGAAGAGCTCGCTGTCAAGTCCGGCGGCGCAGGGCACGCAGACATGATGCGTCCAGCGGCCGGGATAGGGCTCGCTCGCGGACAGGATGCGAGGGGACCGGAGCTCACGGCCGAGGCCGAAAGACACGATTATAAAGACCCCGGGACAGCCGCGGCCCATGCGGCGCGTGGACACGAAAGCATAGCCGTACCTTTCGCGAAAGGTTATCTGCGTTTTGGAGACGCGTATTTCCGTCTCGGGATATCTGCCGCACAGCTCGCCGCGCAGCTGCACGTAAAGCGGCAGCGCGGCTTCGTGGCCCATAAAAAACTGAAGTTCGTCCTGAGTCATGCGCTCACCCGCTTTCCCGTATATTTTGCCGCAAAACACTCGCGCTGTCAAGTGCCCCGCCCTCTTGCAATGCCCGCAAAAGCGTGTTATAATATCCGCCGCTGGTTTTAACCGCCGGATGAGTACCTGCCGTATGCTAGGCTGAGCATACGGCAGATTTTTTGCGGAAGGAGCTGCGCGTATGCAGGGTAAACGCTCCATAGCCGGGGAGCTTATAAGTTTCAGCCTGCCGCTCATACTCAGCGGCGTGCTGCAGCAGCTTTACAACTGGGTTGACGCCTTCATCGTCGGACATGTGGAGGGCGAGCTCGCCATGGGCGCTGTGGGCGCCACAACCTCCAGCGTCAACCTCTTCGTGACGGTCATAACGGGATTTACCCTCGGCCTTGCCGTGCTCATGGCCCAGCGCCACGGGGCGGGGGAGGACGAAAAGCTCAGGAAGCTGCTTTCGGCCTATTCCTGCATACTCGGGGGCATATTTGCCGTTATTGCCGTGCCGGGATTCTTCTTCGCGGGGGAGCTGCTGGAGCTTCTGGACACCAAGCCGGATATGCTGCCGCTTTCGACGCAGTATTTTTCCGTAATATTCATCGGCCTGCCCTTCCTCGCGGTCTACAATACGTATTCCGCCGCGCTGCGCTCGCTGGGGGACAGCCGCGCTCCGTTCCTCGCCGTGCTTGTCAGTTCGGGCGTAAACGTGCTGCTGGACATACTGCTGGTGGCGGTCATACCCTGGGGCGTGCGGGGAGCCGCCATAGCCACGGTCTTCTCTCAGGCGGCCATGACGGTGTTTATCATGGCATATGCGGTTAAAAAGCACCCCGTTTTGCGTTTCGTGCCCTTCAAAACGGGCTGCGGCGGGGACCTGAGGGCCGAGGGCCTTCGCTTCGGCCTTCCGCCCATGCTGCAGTCCAGCATAAATTCGGCCGGCAGCCTTATTCTGCAGGGCTTTATGAACAGCTTCAGCACCGAGACGGTTACGGCCATAACGACCGCCTACAGGGTGGACACGATAATTCTTCTGCCCATAATAAACCTCGGCTCGGCAATATCGACCCTGACCGCCCAGTCCCACGGCGCGGGAGACGAACTCAGGGCGGGGAAAATACTTTCGAAGGGCAGCGCGCTGATGGCCGTGGTTTCTCTGCTGCTGACGGCGATAATCATACCGACGGGCGGCTGGCTTATCTCTATTTTCGGCGCCGGGGAGACGGTCGTGGGCATTGGCCGCAGCTTCTTCTGGAACATCGCTCCGTTTTACATAGTGTTTGGGCTTGCAACGGCCGTCAGGGGATACCTGGAGGGCCTTGGCGATATGGTCTATTCGAGCGCTGCGGGCGTTATCGCCCTGGCGGTGCGCATCGGGGCCTCGTATGCCATGCGGCCGTTTTTCTGGGACCGGACGATAGCGTATGCCGAAGCCGTGAGCTGGGCTCTGCTGCTTGCAATGTACATATTCAGGCTGCTGTGCAGACGGCGCAGAGCGTAAAAATATTCGCCCCCGACAAAGTCGGGGGCGCTATTTTACAGTCCGAAGAGGGCTAGAAGCCTGTCGAGGAAGCCGGGCTCTTCCTCCTGCACCTCGGGCTCGGGCTCAGGCTCGGGGGCGGATATTTCTCCGGTCTGTATTACAAACTGGACGGAGCTTATTGTCCCGTTCTCTTCGCTTACAAAGCTTAGCGGCGCGTCCATATTGCCGCCGATGCCCTCGAGCAGGCTGTCTATTTCAGCCTGGACGTCAAGGCCGTTCGTCTCGCTGTGCAGCGCGCCGGCGCCGGAGGCCATGCTCTGCGCCCCGCTGCAAAGCTCGGCGACGCCCTCGTAGAGCTGCGCCGTGCCGGAGGAGAGCTCGCTGGAGCCGCTCAGAAGCTCGCGGCTGCCCTCTGCGAGCTGGCCCACTCCGCTCATGACGCTGCCGAAGCCATTTACAAGCTGGGCCACGCCGCCGGTGTATGCGCCTATGCCGCCGTTCAGTTTGGAGGCGCCGGCTGTCAGCGCGGCCACGCCGGACTTGAGCTGCTCCACCTTTGCGGCAATGGCCCCGGTCTGCGCCTGCAGCCCGGAGAGAGACTGCGTGAGGGCTTCTGCGGAGGTGTTAAGGTTCGTAAGCGCGGCGGTCAGCTCGCTTATCGAGCTGCTGAAGCCGCCTAATGCGCCGGTTACGGTTGAGACGACGCCGTCCATTACAGTCGTGCTGCCCTCGAGCGCGGCTTTGACGGAGGCGAGGTCATATCCGGCCAGAGCTTCGCTAAGCTCCGGGTCCGCGAGCATGGAGTCGATGACGCCGGAGGCGGCGCTGTTGGCCTGCTTTGCGCTGTTTATCTGTGAGTATGCCTGCATGGCCTGGCCCAGGAGCCCGCTCATGCCGGACTGCAGCCCTTCGGCCGCTGCCTGCGCCGCCGTGCCCGCACCCGTCAGAGCTTCAATCTGCGGCGCGACGGAGGCGAGCATCGAGGCTATCTCCGCGTTGACGTCGAAGGCGGAAAGCTGCGCGGAGAGCTCGCTGAGTCCCGAAGAGAGCGCTGAGGCTCCGGAAGCGAGCTCAGGGGATTTGGAGTAAAGCTCGCCGAGGCCGCTCTGCATTGCGGACAGGCCCGACTGCAGCTGGGCTACGCCGGAGTCGAGCTCGGCTATGCCGCTGTGCAGGCTGTCCGCGCCGCTGAGCAGGCCGGCCGAGCCGTCGAGCAGCTCGTTGGAGCCGCCGAGCAGGGCGGCGGCGCCGCTGTCAAGCTGGCTGGCCGCGCTGACGAGCTCGCTTACCATGTCCTTTATGCCGTCCGTATCCACATCCACGCTGAGATTGAGGTGGATGCCGTTGATGCTGACGGCGGGCATGGAGAAGTTCTCCACGCTGGCGCTGATGACGGTATCTATGCCCTCGCCGGGCAGCAGGGTATAGGTGAGCTGCTTGTCGCCGCCTACGGAGGCTATTGTGGCGTCGGGGGCAGAGATGTCGGAGAACACGCCGCCGGGCAGGCTGAAATTGGCCTGCAGGGCGTAGTCCTCGTAGAAGCTGCCGTGACATGCGGCGTTCTTCGTGACGGTAAAACGTATCTCCAGCTCGCCGGAGGCACCGCCCAGCTGCGAGGGGTCCATGTCCTCGCCGCCGAGCTTATAGCTGAGCAAGATGTCCCAGGGCAGCTCGGCGTTTTCAAGCGTACCCTGGTAATATACCTTGTCCGCGCCGGAGCTGAGCGTGACCACGCCGTCCGAATAGTTTATCTCGTCCTCGGTGTTGAGCACGCGCAGCTCGGAGTAGCCGCCGTAATCCGTGATTTCCCCGCCCGGGAAGCTGTTGACGGCATAGGCGCCCTGCACCGCGCCGGAAGCGTCAAGGTTGAAGTAGATGACCTCCTCCTTGGGAGAGGGCTCCGCCGGCGCTTCGGCTGCCGCGAGGGCGGGCGTGACCGCGGCGGCGGCAAACAGCATGGCCAGCAGGGCGGAGGCTGTGCGTTTCATCTTACTCATGTGATTTGACCTCCTTTGAAGTCAGAAAATTTGCGTGCAGCGTTGTGCGGCGGACAATGCCGTCGCAGAGGTACATGAAGCCGGGCAGGACGAAGAGCACTATGGCGAGGCTCAGCGCTCCGCCGATGCCGAGGAAGAAGCCCAGCTGAGAGATAATCTGATGCTTTGAGACAAAGCCCAGGCCCAGGCCCACTACTATTATCGCGCTGCCCGAGGTGGAGACGGAGACTGTGATGGCGCTGACGGTGCGTATTACGGCCTCGCGCCTGGGCAGGCTCTGACGGAACTCGAGATAGCGGTCGGCGAAAAGTATGGCGTAGTCCACCGTGGCGCCGAGCTGTATGGAGCTGACTATGAGGTAGGAGATGTAGAACACCGTGCTGCCGCGGAAGTAGGGAATGGCCATGTTTATCCAGATGGCCGTCTCTATGCTGAGCACGAGTATGACGGGCAGGCTCAGCGATTTGAAGGAGAGCAGCAGCACTATGAATACCGCCGCGACCGCTATGAGATTGACCTTCAGATTGTCGGCCGTGATGGTGTCCATGAGGTCGTAGGTGCTGACGCCGTCGCCGGCCAGATAGTATTCGCCGGGATAGGCTTCGTTCAGTACTCCGCGCACCCGTTCGACAAGCGCAAAGGCTGTCTCTCCCTCGCTGTCGGCTCTGACGGTTATTACAAAGCGGCTGTAGTTGTCGCTTACAAGCAGGCTGAGAGTGTCCTCGTCCAGATACTCCATGGGTATTTCGGCGCCAACGGTGTCAACGTAGCTGAGCACGCTCTCCACCTCCGGGATTTCGTGGAGAGCTTCGGAGAGCTGCTGCTCGCGCGCCAGGTCCCCGGCCGGCACCATGGCCACGTAGGTGTCGCTCTTGCCGAATACGGCCTCAATTGCCGCCGTGTCCTCGCCGTACTGCGTGCCCTCGGCGTATATATGAGCCGCACCGTAATAGTAGTCGTTGCGCATGGAGGCCAGAAGCGAGGGGACCATGATTATCGCAAATACGAGCAGCATCGGCAGCATGACGCGGCTTACGAAGCGGCCGAAGCGGTCAAATTTGGGCAGGAAAGGCCGGTGCGATGTCCTGAGCATGAGCTTGTGCGTCGTGAGAATCAGGGCAGGCTCAAAGATGAACACGGTTATCATGCTGATGGCTATGCCCTTGGCGAGCGCGGTGCCGAGATCCGGACCCAGCCCGAAGCGCATGAACACAAGGGCCAGGAAGCCGATTACCGTGGTGAGACCGCTGGACATGATGCTGGTCGTGGACTTGCACAGGGCGTCTATCATGGCCTCCCGCGCACTGCCTTTTTCCTCCAGGCACTCCGAGAAGCGGTGAATGAGGAACACGGAGTAGTCCAGCGTGCAGGCCAGCTGTAGCACGCTGCCGGCGGCGTTGGTTACAAAGCTAATTTCCCCGAAAATGATATTGCTGCCCGCGTTGAGCACCGTGGCGACGCCAAGCCCGGCGAGCACAATAACGGGCTCGGCCCAGCTTGTGGTCGTCAGCGTGAGGATGAACCAGACGAAAATGACGGCTATGACCGTTATGAGCCGCACCTCTGCCACGGTACCGGTCGTGGCGTCCGAAGTGGAGACCGCGTCGCCGGTTACGGCGCCGTTTTCGCCGGCTATCCCGCGTACGGCGGCGACCGCCTCTATACGCTGCGCGTCGGATATTGTCAGGGTGTAGAGCGCCGCGCTGTCCCTGTAATACGTTTCAACCGTGGCCTTATCCTGGAACTCCAGCGGTTCGAGTACATTCACCGCATCATCCAGCCAGGTTACGCTTTCCACGCCGGGCGCGGCCGCGAGCTCCTCCTTGAGCCGCAGGGCTTCCGGAAGGCTTACGCCGCGTATCATTACGCGGGCGTTGGGTATCCCGCCGGAGAACTCCTCGCCCAGCACTTCAAGGGCCTCGGTGGAGGGCGTGTCGGGCGGGAGATAGTCCGTCACGTTGTAATTGACTCCGACGCCCGTCCAGCACAGCGCGGCAAAAACCATCAGCAGGATGAACAGCGCGAGTATCTTTTTCGGATTTCGAACGACAAAAGTGTAGAAACGTCTCATCCACAAGTTCCTTTCATGGACAGTCAGTCTTAACTAATACATATTACACCCGCAGAAGCGGCCGATAAACGGACAAAAACGGACGATTGTCCTGTATTGACCATTGATGAATAAAAAACTTGAGTATATATTGTAGCCGGGAGGTATTGTAATGAAGTACGAGGCCGCATCCATGAAGACTAAGAAGGCTCTCGCGGAGTCCCTCAAAAAGCTCATGCGAAAAAAGCCGTTTCCCAAGATAACAGTTACGGAGATAGTGGCGGACTGCGGGGTTAACCGCAAGACGTTTTACTACCATTTTGAAGATATATATGCCCTCCTCCGCTGGATATTTGAGCAGGAAGCGGAGAAAGTACTCAAAGAATTCGACCTTTTCGAACAGCCCGAGGAGGTCATAGGCTTTATTCTGGACTATGTGAACGAGAACAGGGCGCTTCTCAAGAGCGCGTACGACGCCTTCGGCAGCACCAGGCTCGAGGACTTTTTCCTGCAGGGCTTTTACGGAATTTCCGAAACCGTTGTCCGCCAGAGCGAGGAAAACACCGGCCGCCGCCTTCCCGACAGTCTCAGGGTATATCTCTGCGAGTTCCTCTCCGAAGCCACCTGCGGCATGCTTATGAGCCATATAAGCGGCGGTTTCCAGCTGGACAGGCAGAAAACCATAGATTTCAGCACCCTTATAATGCGCACTGCCATAAAGGGACTGCTCTATGAGCGGGGGATTTCGGACAACAGCAATTGAATTGTCTCATATTGATATTAAAATACAGTTAAAAGAGAAAAAGCAGGACCGGAGCCATATAGGCTCCGGCCCTGCTCATTTTGTTTCAGCCGGGGGTTCGATTTCCGTGTCCGCGGGACGGGGTATAAACTGAAGGTTCATGTCCACGTCGGCGTCTATGCCGTCTATGCGGCTCGTAAAGGAAAACTGCCAGAGGTGGTGCTCGTAATAGAAATCGGGCCAGCCGCCGGCGGCGCCGACCCAGAGCTCATAGCCGCCCAGCCGCTCCATATCGTATTCGTAGTAGCCGATATAGCGGTACAGATAGACGCAGGGTGTGTATCCGGCGTCTTTGACCATTTCGCAGAACACCACGGCGCTGGCCGTGAGCTCGTCGCGGTCTATATTCTCGGCGCGCGAGTCTGCAAGCGGTTCCCAGTCAAAGGCGACCGGCATGGTTATCTCGTAGTCCTTTATGAGGTCGAGGACGAAATTTGCCTCCTCGGCGGCCTCGATAGCGCCCGTGGACTGAGAGAAAAAGTAGACGCCGACGTCCAGGCCCGCGTCGATTGCGCCCTGAATATTGGCCTCGAATTTCTCGTCCACAACCATCGCGCCGGATTCGCTGCCGCGGTAGCCGCAGCGTATAATTGCGAATTCAACGCCGGCGTCCCTGACGGCCTCCCAGTCTATATCGCCCTGATAAAAAGAGACGTCTATACCCAGCCTGGTGTCATAGCCGCTGCCTGTGTATTCGGGAATTTCACCGCTGAGGTCGAATTCCTCTTCCCTGAAATCCGAAACGGCCACGCCCTCGGCGGGATAAATCCACTCCCAGCTGGCGCCGGTGTTCACATACGCCATGCCCTCATGGGGGTCTGGTTCCGGCTTGTCGTGCCCGCAGGCTGCAAGCGCAAACGCCATGGCCGCGCAGAGGGCAAGCGCGGACAGACGCTTTGAAAACGTTTTGTTCATGCCTTGGTCCTTTCCAGAAGAATCGACAAATTATAGCACGAACTTATTAATAAATCAATCATACGAGAGAGCTTATCCAGTCGTAGAGCGGGACATAGGCGGCGGGTAGAAAAACTCCGGGCAGCATGTTCGCTATTTTCACGGGCTGCTGCCTGAGGCCGAGCAGATTTATGGCCAGGCCTATGAGCAGCACGCCGCCGACGGCGCTCATCTCTGTGACTATGGCGTCGGTGAGCAGCGGCGCGAAGGCGGAGGCCAGCAGCGTGAGCGCGCCTTCTACCGCCAGAACGCATACAAAGCTGACGGCGACGCCTATACCCATCGCGGCTCCGTAGGCCAGAGAGGCGATGAGGTCGAGCACGGCTTTCGCAAAGAGTATGGAGTTGTCCCCGTTCAGGCCGGCTTCAACGCTGCCCATGACGGCCATGGAGCCTATGCAGAACATGATGGAGCAGGAGACAAAGGCGCTCGTAAAGCTGCCGCTGTCCCCGCCTTTGCCGGCAAACTTCCTTTCGGCAAAGCGTCCCAGGGCGTTTACACCGTCGTCTATGTGCAGTATTTCGCCTATGACGGTGCCCAGCGAGCAGCAGACAATAATGCAGAGTACGTCGGTCGTGCCGACGGTGCTTGCGACGCCCATGCCCATTGTGGCAAGTCCGAGAGCGACCATCAGCGAATCGGTATATTTGCTTTTAATTCTGCTTCCGCACAGCATGCCTATAATGCCGCCGGCCAGCACGGCGAGGGAATTTGCCAGGACACCGAGCATATTAACGCCCCCAATTCGGGAAATTACTGTGTAATAATACCTCTGCGGCAGTTTAAAGTCAATGTAATATTGACACGGCGCGCGTGCGGGTAGTATTATATAAAGACCATGCGGGCATGGCGGAATTGGCAGACGCGCAGGATTTAGGTTCCTGTGGAGCAATTCGTGTGGGTTCAAGTCCCACTGCCCGCACCAGCGCCGTTGCAAGCTTCATATCGCTTGCGGCGGCGATTTTTATTCAAACAATTGGGCTTCGGTTTTGCTTTTTTGCCGGATAAGCCGCCGGACGCACATTAAATAATCAGCAGCCGCCGTATCGCACGATACGGCGGCTGCTTTGCGCTTTAACAGATAATCCTGCGGGCCGATTCAGGCGAGAACCAGCGGGAAGAATATCGGAACAAAAATCAGTATGCAGATAAAGGTTATTATTGCGAGCGGGAAAGTATAGCGGAAATAGTCTGAGAACTTGTATCCGGCGACCAGCGTCATGGCTATCTGAGAGGCGGCCAGCGGTGTGCTGCTGGCAAAACTGGCGGCATAGGTGATGCCGAGGCAGAAGGCCATCGGATTGTACCCGAAGGCGCTGCAGATGGGCAGGGCGACGGGCAGCACGATGATGATTGCGGCGGAGTTGGTAATGAAGTTGCTGATAAACAGGGACATGAACACCAGTATCGCGAAGGTGAAGAAGGGTGACGAGACGCTGGTGACCAGGGGAGACATGAACTCGGAGATAAGGTCGCCGGCGCCGGAGGCATTTAGACCCTCGGAAAGACCGAGGCAGGCCGCCAGGAAAATGACGGTATCCCAGTTCATGTTCTTGCGGACGCTGGTTACGTTTGTGCAGCCGGTCAGCAGGCAGAGAACCGCTGCGAGAACTGCAGTCATTGTGGTGGATATCCACGCGCCGACATAGGAGACTATCATCAGTACGACGATGACCATCATTATGATGATTTTCTTCTTGTCGTACTGCTCGACAACGGCAGCCTTGGCGATTTCGGGGTCAATGTCCATATCGGCTTCGGGACGGTCGCCCCAGATGCGCTTGCCGAGCTTCAGGCCGACGAACTGTACATAGAGAATGAAAACAACGAGTATGCAGACGCCGGGACCGAAGAGGGTGAACATCTCCATCTCCATATCCGACATGGAGAGCAGAATCGCGTTGGCAGTGAGCTGCGGCGTGCAGCCTATGAGCGTGCATGCGCCGCCGAACATGCTGGCCAGCGCCAGAGGCTGGGTGAGGTCGCGGCGCTTCATATTGTCAGAAACGCGGCAGACGCTGTCGATAATGGGCAGGAAGGCGGCAATTACGGCGGTGTTGGCCAGGAACATGCTGAGCACACCTGCCACTACACACATCACAAGCAGAAATACACGCTGGCTGTTATGCGAAAAACGCACAACCTGCCGTCCAATCAGCTGCGCAGTGCCGGTGTTGAACATAGCGTCGCCGACAATGAGAGCGGCGAACATCAGTATTACTATGGAGTTGGAGAAGCCGGAGAAGGCCACATCAAAAGAGCACACATTGAATATAACCATCAGGATACAGCCAATGCATGCCGCCAGTACGCTCGGAATGACATTAGTGACGAAAAGGACGACACAGAATGCCATTACAAGCAATGCCGTTATTCCAGGTGTCATAATTTCAAACCACCATTTCTATATTTACGTGTTTTGGCATAAGACATCTGCTAGAGCCGTGTTAAAGATATATCAGAGCCGAGAGTATAGTCAAGTACAAAATTGGGAGTTATTTACAATAAGTCGAAACTTGCCGAGCACATTTTCGAGACAGCCGAGCTGTTAGTGCAAGATGCATATTTCCAAAGTAAAAATGTGTGCAATAAGGACAATGAAATTTAAAAATTTCAATTAATACGACGAAAATTGCCGCTTCGCGTTAAGTATCGGACAAAATTCCGACATTGCTTGCCGGTCAAGATTGTGAATTAAACAATTTGCCACAAGGCAAAATGTGCGTTCATCCGAAAATATTTTGGGCCTTGATTAAAAGCTTGCGCACCCAAAAACG
Source organism: uncultured Oscillospiraceae bacterium (assembly GCA_944387825.1). GTDB lineage: Bacteria > Bacillota > Clostridia > Oscillospirales > Oscillospiraceae > Scatomorpha. The sequence continues at coordinate 21,403 of CALXGL010000123.1, forward strand.
GTGTGTTACAAAATAAACACAGGTAGCTCGCCAGCGTGATTTCAAGTTTTATGTCGGGTACCGAAATGATTTTTAAGAAAGAAGGCTAAGTAATGAAGTACACCTATGAGTTTATGACTGACGATCAGAAATCTCTGGTAGATCTTGTTGACGACATTCTTACCAAGACGCTGGATCCCCAGATTAGTGAGCTCGATCAGAAGGGCGAGTTCCCCTGGGACGTTTATAATGAACTCGGCAAGGCTGGCTTCTGGGCGATGGACGTTCCGGAGGAATACGGCGGCCTGGGCCTTGACTGTGTGAGCGTCTGCCTCGTGCGAGAGGCTCTCGGCTATCACGATGCCGGCTTCGCCTGCTCTTTCTCTGCCTCCACTTTTGGCATCAAGCCTGTTCTTCTCTTTGGCACTGAGGAGCAGAAGAAGTACTACGGCGAGAAGCTGGCTGCCGGCGTTATTTCCGCCCAGCTCCTGACCGAGCCGCAGTCCGGCTCCGATGTCGGCAACATGCTCACCAAGGCCGAGAAGGACGGCGATTCCTACGTAATCAACGGCCGCAAGACCTTCGTCACCAACGGCGGCCTGGCCGGCATCTACACCGTTGCCGCCGTCACCAGCCCCGCTGATCCTGCCAACGGCAAGAAGAAGCCCGGCATCTCCCTCTTCATAGTTGACAGGGATACCCCGGGCGTTTCCGTCGGCAAGGAAGAGAACAAGATGGGCATCCGCCTCTCCAACACAACCGACGTCGTGTTCAGCGACGTGCGCGTCCCCGCCGCCAACATGATAGGCGAAGAGGGCAAGGGCCTCGAGTACGTAGGCACCCTGCTGGCCCGCACCCGTCCCACCGGCATGGCTCCCGGCCTCGGCCTCGCACAGAAGGCTCTTGACCTGGCCGTCGACTACTGCCGCACCAGGGAGACCAAGGGCGAAGCCATCGGCCGCCTGCAGGCCATCCAGTTCAAGCTGGCCGACATGCAGATAAAGCTGCAGTGCGCCCGCGCCCAGCTCATCTACAACGCCCAGCTCATTGACCAGGGCATATACAGCACCCCGATGGGCAGCATCACCAAGACCTTCGTCTCCGAGGCCGCTATGAGCGTCGCCGACAGCGCCATGCAGATATACGGCGGCTACGGCTACAGCCGCGAGTTCCCGGTCGAGAAGCTCTTCCGCGATGCCAGGATATTCTCCATCTTTGAAGGCACCAACGAGATCCAGCGCCAGATCATAGGCAGAGATGTCGTCGGCAAACTCCCCAAGAAGTCCAAGTAATTGAACTTACATCTATACCAGGCACAAAAATTTTAAAGGAAGGAAGATGTAAAGATGAGAGAGTTGGTTAAGGAGTTCGACAAGGTCCTTTTTGAGCGTGAAGGCAGCGTTGCCTACCTGACCCTCAACGACCCTGCGAACAAGAACCCGGTAACTGTTGAGATTATGGCTGACCTGAACGAGTGCCTGAACGTCTGCGAGCGCGACGCCAGCATCCGCTGCGTGGTTATCCGCGGCGCCGGCGGCAGCTTCTCTGCCGGCGGCAACGTCAAGGCCATGAAGGAGCGTCTTGACAAGGGCATCAACGCGTCCCGCGAAGGCATTCGTGCCGGCGGCGAATTCATCATGCGTCTGCGCAATATTGCGAAGCCGACCATCGCCTGGATCGAAGGCGCTGCGGCCGGCGTTGGCATGAGCATTGCCATGGCCTGCGACTTCTCCATCGCGGCTGAGGACACCACCATGGTGTTTGCTTTCGTCAACATCGCATATTGCCCCGACGGCGGCATAACCCACATGCTCACCCAGGCTGTAAGCCCGGCCAAGGCTACAGAGCTGCTCATGGGCGGCAGAAAGTTCAGCGCCAAGGACGCTGCCGAGTGGGGTCTCATCACCAAGGCTGTTCCGGCTGACCAGCTTGAGGAGACCGTGCAGAAGTACATAAAGAAGTACTCCAACGGCCCGAGCGTCACCTACGGCCAGATAAAGCAGCTCATTAACAGGACTGTCTACGCCGGCCTGCCTGTCTGCCATCAGAACGAGGTTGAAGCCCAGTACATCTGCAGCAGCAGCAAGGACCACTACAACGCCATTACCGCGTTCGTGAACAAAGAGAGGCCTGTTTTTGAAGGCAAATAATTCTTGAGCAAAGAGAGGAAAGAAAAGTGGCAAAGTTCAATTTCAAAGATTTGTCTCCTAAAATGGACGGCAAATTCTACTACGGTTATGTGATGCTCTTAATGGGATTCATGTGCATGTTCATTGCCTACGTTGTCAAGGCGAACTGCTCGTCCCTGTTTATCACCCCGCTGTGCGAAGAGCTTGACATTTCCCGTACCGCTTATACCCAGACCAACACCCTTATGACGGTATGCATGCTGATTGGCTCCTCCTTCATGGGCAAGCTCATGAGCAAGTACAAGCTGCGCTACGTGCTGTCCGGCTGCTGCCTGCTTCTGACCGTGACCTTCCTGCTGATGAGCCGCGCTACCGCTCTGTGGCAGCTCTATGTCCTCAATGGACTTCAGGGCTTTGCCTGGGCCGGCGCTACCAACCTGCCCGTCAACATCATGGTCAGTAACTGGTTTGGTCCCAAGGTCAAGGGCACTATGATGAGCATCGGCATGCTCGGCTCCGGCGCCGGCGCCCTGGTCTTCGTTCCCATCATCCAGAACCTCATCACCAACAGCGGCTGGCGTACCGCCTACCTCGCGATGGCCGGCTTCATGGCTATCATGCTCGTCCTCGCTCTCGCCTTCTGCGTCAACCTCCCCGAGGAGAAGGGCTTCACCCGCCGTATCGGCGACCCCTCCAAGGAAGAAATCGCTGCTACCGGCGGCGTAGCCGTCACCAAGCGCGGCATCACCGCCAAGAGCGCCCTCAAGATGGGCCGCTGGTGGTGCCAGTTCCTGGCCGCCGCCATCACCATGATCGGCGCTTCCGCTTTCACCACCCAGGCTGTTGCCTACTTCGGCGATATCGGCATGGAGAACGGCGCTGCCATTTACTCCTCCGCTCTGGGCACTCTGATTGTTGGTAAGTTCATCGTCGGCGCCATTTCCGACGTCATCGGCATCAAGCGCGTGGCCGTCATTTCCCCGCTGTTCTACGGCGCTGTGTTCGTGTTCCTCGCTCTCTGCAGCGGCAACACCTCCATGTCCTGGGGCGTCATTATCTGCTACATGATAGGCGGCGCCATTCCCTCCACCGTTCCCGCCCTGCTTACCGTCCGCAACTTCGGCGATAAGGAGTACGGCACTCTTACCAGCTGGATGAACATGGCCGGCAACATCGGACAGATAATCGGACCCACGGCTGCTGCCGCGGTGTTCGATATCACCGGCACCTATGTCTTTGCCTGGTGGGTCTTTGCCGCCCTGTTCGTTGTCGTCGCTGTCCTGTACTACCTGTCCGGCGTCCTGAACAAGAAGGAGCTCAAGGCTCAGGGTTACGACCCCGATATGTAATCTGAACTGCGTTTGACGGCGGCTGCCGTCAAAGGGCCGGATGAGAACAGGAGCAATACCTGTTCTCATTTGGCAAAAACGAATAAAAATTTTAATGAGGTGAATTACTATGGCTAATCTTCCGCTTGAAGGACTGAAAGTTGTAGAGCTCGGCACTCACTTCGCCGTTCCCTCCGTCACCAGGATTCTGGCCGATTGGGGCGCCGACGTCGTAAAGGTAGAGGGCCTCAAGGGCGATGCGTGGCGTATAGTCGGCCGCAACCAGAAGTGCAGCATTACCGACGACGAGAACCCGTTCTTCACCGTTCCCAACGCCAACAAGAAGTTCCTCGCCCTCAACCTCAAGGATCCTGACGGCAAGGAAGCTATGATGAAGCTCATAAGCACTGCCGATATTTTCGTCAGCAACATGCGCCTCCCCGCTCTGACCAAGCTCGGCTTCTCCTATGAGCAGCTCAAGGAAGCTTATCCCGGACTGATATATGTCCACTTCAGCGGCTTCGGCTACAAGGGACCCGACGCGGCTCTGCCCGGCTTCGACTCCGTGGCCTTCTGGGCCCGCTCCGGCTCCATGATTGACTGGGGCGTCAAGGGCAACTTCCCGTTCCTGGCTCCCACCGGCGCCGGCGACGCAATGGTCGGCTCCATCCTCTGCGCCGGCGTCCTTGCCGCCGTTATCGGCAAGCAGAAGACCGGCAAGGGCACCTTCGTTTCCTCCTCCCTCCTGGGCAGCACCATCTGGTACAACAACGCCGGCGTTGTCTCCACCCAGTACGGCAACGAGTTCCCGAAGGACAAGGATCATCCCGCGAACCCCTTCGGCTGGCAGTATCAGTGCTCCGACGGCGAGTGGCTGATGCTCGGCGTTCTCGACTACGCCGATGCCTTCAAGAAGATTATGCCTGAGATGGGCCACCCCGAACTCGTTGAAGACGAGCGCTTCAACACCATCACGGCTGTTCAGCAGAATATGGATGAGTTCATGCCGATACTTCGCGCCGGCTTCATGACCGACACCCGCGACAACTGGGTAAAGCGCATAGGCGCTCACAACATTGTCGTCGGAAAGATAGGCCACATGAAGGATCTGGCCTACGATGAGCAGGCTATAGCCAACAACTTCGTCGTTCCCGTCACCTTCCCGAGCGGCAAGACCGTCCAGATGCCGACTGTCCCCGTTGAGTTCTCCGCTTACGACACCGGTAAGAAGTACGAGCCCACCGGCGCCATCGGCCGCGACGACGACGAGATCCTTGCTTCTCTCGGCTACACTGCTGAGCAGGTTGCCGCGATGAAGGAAAAGGGCGCCACCAAGTAAGTAAACATCCGCAGAAGCTGTATTTCCTGCCCCGCCGCCCGCTTGCGGACGGCGGGAAAGGAATTTTCGCGCATATATGATATTTGGTTTTACTGAACTTTCTAATGACTGCCGGGAGAGCGCTTCGGCAGAAGGCAGGTGAGGATCTGTGCTGGTCAAGGACGACAGCTGTATAGCGGAACAGACAATAATGCGTTATCAGAGCAACAGTATTGCCGAGCTTCTCGGCAGCGACTGGTATGGAATACTGCTGCGCCACCCCGACGGCGGGACGACAATCGACACTTTTTTTGACGTCTCCAACACGAGCAACAACCGGATACTGGAGTTTGCGGAAACCTGCATATCCAGTGAGTTCCTTGAGGCCGGAAAAAGCGACACCTTCAATTATGACGGATACTACTATGTCTATCCCATACGAAAGACTCAGAAGGGCTACTATGTGTTCTTCCTCTTTTACAGGAAGGACTCGCCTTTCGATGAAAGGGATATACGCTGGTACAAGACCTATGCGCAGGCGGCGTATCAGAGGGTCCTTCTTGAAAATGAACTGGTTCAGCTGAGAGAATACAACGATGCAATTTTGGAGAGTACCGACTACTCTATAGTGGTCGTTGACAAGAAATACAGAATAGTTTCTGCAAATTTGGCGGGAAAAGAGTATTTTGGCGAGGACAAGCTCAATTTTGAGTGCTTCAGGGAACCTCAGGTGCTTATCAAGGCGCTGGGTGATGTTTTTGCAGGAGGCCCAAAGCAGAGCATTCCGCAGCTGTGGTATCAGGACAGGAAGCAGGTTGCCAGATATACCCTGTTCAGCACCGCCATTTCACCGCTCAAGAACAGCAAGGGCGTGGTCTCGGCCGCGGTTATAATCGGCGCGAATGTGACGAGCATAAATACTCAGCTGCAGACGAGCGCACAGCAGAAATATTATAAGGATATAGAGAACATTTACCTGAGCTATATCAACGATATGCGCACTCCGCTCATGAACGTGATGTGCTGCGCCGATATGCTCAAGGTGAGCGCCAACCTGGACGACGGCGACAAGGAGCTGCTCAAATACATTATCGACGAGACAGATAAAATTGAGTATCTCAACAAACAGATGGATATTTTCCGCGCCATCAACCAGAATGACGGCTACTCCAGAGTGGACATGAACAGCGTGCTTGCAAACTGCGTTACAATCGCCGGCAGAATGAAGGGCCTGAAGAATGTGAAAATACACTTCAAGGCTTCAAACGACATCCCGCCCATGTCCATAGACGGCAAGGAGCTTTACATGGTGCTCCTGAACGTCATTCAAATGCTTCTGGACGCCATAGACAACGAGGGAGAGATAGAGATAACAAGCTGCTTTCTTCAGCAGAAGCAGCGCGCACAGGTTCAGCTGGGATGCAGGGCGGCCAAGACGAGGCTTATCCTGCCGAACAGCATGGAGATGGTCACATCCAATATCCTGCAGAAATATAACGGAAAACTGTCTTACAGCATTGAGGGGAGTAATGAAGTAAGGTACGAAATCGATATGCCGGTCATGTGAGCGGCGCGCAGATGGGGAGCGGATTGTGAAAGCCATACAAAATGTTCTTATTGCGGAAGAATCCAATGTCGCTCAGCATGTCCTTGCGGCGGAGTATATAAAGGCGGGGTATCTTATCCGTTCCGTCACCACAATGTCGGAGCTGAAGAACGCCCTGTTCATGAACAGCTTCCGGCTCGTGCTCCTGGGTATGGGCTTCGGGGGCCAAAATACGCTCGAGCTCATAAAATATGTGAAAAGCAAGAATCCGGCCGTCATGATACTTCTCATGGCCTCTTCGCTGACTATTTCGGAGACCATTGAGTACATGAAGGCCGGGGTGAGCGACTGCCTTATAAAGCCCTTCGACATAAGGACTCTTATGAAAAAGACCCAGCAGCTTTTCGAGGCTGATGAGAGCGAAAAGCGGCTCAACAGCAGCGGCCAGAGCGACACGCCGGGCAGCGATCCGGCGTATCACCTGCCGTATAACCCCCAGATGGGCGAACGAAACAAACTTGTGGCGGAGATAGAGAACACGGTGGCGTCCATTAGGGACTACCGCGTGAATGTGCTGATAACCGGGGAGACGGGCACGGGCAAGGCGCTGTATTCAAAGCGCATACACCTGGGCGAAGCCACTGCCAGAGAACCGTTTGTGCCGTTCAACTGTGAATCCATGCCGCCTCAGGAGATGGACGCTGCCCTGTTCGGAGGAATATCGGACCCGGGCAGTCCTGCGGAATCGCATAAAAAGGGCAGGGTGGAGTCCGTAGGCAAGGGTACGCTGTATATACAGGAACTGGAGCAGATGCCGCTTACTTTGCAGGCCAGACTCTCCAATGTGCTTCAGGAGCACAACTATGAAAGCGGCGGGATGATGATGCCCTTTCAGGGCAGGATTATCGCCACAATGAGCATAAGTCCGGAGCAGGCCATTGCCTCGGGAAAGATGAGACAGGACCTGTACTACCAGCTGAGCGAAGTCCGGCTGGATTTGCCGCCGCTGCGCCTTTGCAAGGACAGAATACCGTTCCTGACTCACTCCATGATACAGGTGCTCAACCGCGAGACCGGAGTGCCGGTGCCGGAGATAAACGACGACTTCTGGAAAGCCCTCGAGCCCTACGACTGGCCCGGCAACGTGAGGGAATTTGCCAATGTAATAAAATACTCCTTCATCCTGGCCGGGGGCAAGGAAATGAACAGCAGTATGCTGCCTTTCAGAATTGTACAGGCCTGCGTACCCCAGAAAAAGGACGAGCCGGAGAGGGAGACGGACTACTTTGACCTGCGCGACTATCTCAGGCGGCAGGAGACAGAAATAATCCTGTCAACGCTTGAAAAATTCAACGGAAACCGCGCCAAAACAGCGCAGTATCTGAGAATCTCGGAGAGGTCGCTCAGGTACAAGCTGGAGGAATATAACAAATAAAAGCAGTTTTGGGGGTAAAAACATGGGACTTGAGCAGTTTATGCGCATGGCCGCAAAAAAGCACCCGGATAAAACAGCTGTGGTTTTTAAAGGTAAGAGGACCAGCTACCGCTGCCTCGAAGAAAAAACCGCATCCTGTGCGGGCTTTATAACGAAGACCACAAAACCCGGCGACACCGTGCTCATTCTGGCTCGCAACTGCACGGAGCAAATTGAATTGATTCTGGCCTGCTTCGAGAGCGGCCGAATCGCCTGCCCGGTGAACTGGAGAATGTCGCCGGCCGAGCTTGCGTCGGTCATCGCGGAGACGAACGCGGCTCTGTGCGTGTACGACCAGCCGTGCATGTCCCTGTATTGCGACGCCGCAAAGCTCAGCCATGCGAAGCTCCTTTCCGCAGATATAGAGGCTCTGCCCTGGGACGGTACGCCGGATAACCGCTGGGAAGTGATGCCGGAGGAGACCTATGCCATAAGGTATTACACGAGCGGCTCAACCGGAACCCCCAAAAGCGTCCTGCATACTCACGGCAGCATGATGCGCTATTTCCAGACCTATTCGCAGGTATCAGAATGGGGAGAGGACACGATATACGAAACCCAGTCGAATCTGTTTCACCTCTCCGGTTTTTCCTGCCTCATAAGCGTTTTCGTAGGCGGTACCCTTGTGCTCATGGACAAGTACCGCGAAGAGGAATTCTTCCGCACCATGGAACAGGAGAGATGCACACGTATAAGCCTTGTTCCGACGCTTATAGCGCGCTGCCTTACAGACGGTGTGTTTGAGAAGTATGACTTTACAAGCGTTGACAAGATAGTTTACGGCGGCTCGCCCCTGCCCATGTCCCAGGTCCGCAAGACCATTGAAAAATGTCACTGCAAGCTGGAACAGGCCTACGGCACTACGGAGACCTGCAATATCAGCGTTCTTGGCCCGGAGGATCACCAGAAGGCCGCGCTGGGACTTGTTGACGGACACATACTTGAAAGCGCAGGCAGGCCTATCCCCGGGGTGCAGGTTAAGATTATAAACGAGGACGGCAGCGATGCAGGCGAGGGCGAGGGAGAAGTGGTTGTAAAGAGCCCCTTCCTGCTTTCCAATGTCGCGGGAAACGTGCCTCACCGCTTCACTGAGGACGGTTTTTACTGCACCGGAGACATAGGGAAAATCGAGAAAAATTACATCTATCTTATCGATAGGAAAAATGATATGATAGTAAGCGGAGGAGAAAACATCTATCCCCGCGAAGTGGAAAACTGCATAGCACACATGGTAGACGACGTCTCCATGGTGGCTGTAGTCGGCGGTCCCGACCCAATATGGGGCGAAGAGGTTGTCGCATTCGTGGTTCGTTACCCTGGTTCGCATATCACAGAGGACGATGTAATCGAATATTGCAGGCAGCATATCGCCGGGTACAAAAAGCCCAAGAGGGTCATTTTCCTGGATAAGCTGCCTCTGAATGCGAACGGCAAAACCTGCCGCCGCATTCTCAAAGACCGGCTCGTCGAGGAGAGTAAGGGCAATAACGGCAATTAAGCCGATTGCAATAATTGTCAGACTCCCCTGGCGGGGAAATATAGGTGGAAAGGACAAATTTATGAACATCTTGATATGTGCGAAACAGGTGCCCGACGTCTCTCTTGTCACTGTGGACAAGGAGAAAAAATGCCTTGTACTTGACGGCGTGGCGTCCGTGCTGAACCCGTACGACGGCTACGCGCTCGAAGCTGCCGCCCGTATAAAGGACAGCAGCCCCGAGACTAAGATAATAGCCCTCACGCTGGGCGACGAGAGCTGCAAAACGGCGCTCAAGGACTGCCTCGGCATAGCCGCCGACAAGGCCTACATCGCCTCGTCCTCTGCGCTTGAAAAATCCGATTCCCTCGGCATAGCACAGCTGCTCGCCGCGGCGATTAAAAAGATAGAGCTGGAAGAGGGTGCGTTTGACGCCGTCTTCTGCGGCAAGCAGACCGTCGATGGCGACGGCGCTCTTGTGGGCGCTGAGCTGGCGGAGCTGCTGGGGTATCCTCAGGTGACCTCCGCGCTCAGCGCCGCCGCAGGCGGAGATGGCCTCGTGGTGGAAAAGCAGGGCGAGAGCTGCACTGAGAAGGTGTCCCTGCCGCTGCCCTGTGTCGTAACCTTCACAGGTCCCGGCTATGAGCCCCGTTTCCCGACTCTGAAGCGCAAGCTGGCTGCAAACAGAGCGCAGATCCCCGTCTACGGAGAAGACGCGCTCGCCGACGCCGATCTGAGCTGCGTGGGAGAGGCTAACGCACGCTGCAGGCTGGTCTCCACCTACGTGCCCGTGCGCTCCGGGGAGTGCGTCTTCGTTTCCGGAGAGAGCAAGGAAGAGACCGCCGCAAAGATGGCCGATATCCTCAACGCCACGCACCTCATCTGATAGGAGTGATTACGATGAACGAACGCAAAGACATCCTTGTATATATAGAGAGCAATCCGGACGGCAGCGCCGTCGACGCGAGCCTGGGTCTCCTCAGCGCGGCAAGCGGTATCGCCGCAAAGCGCGGCGGAAGAATCTGCGCTCTCGTTATTGGCGGAAACTGCGCCGACGCGGCCGCAAGCGCGGCGAAGTACGGCGCCGAGCTGGTTATCGAGGCGGAGGGCGAGGAATACGCCGTTTATTCAACCGAAGCCTACACCGCGGGCCTCTGCCGCGCGGCGGAGGAGTTCAATGCCGCCGTTATCCTCCTGTGCTCATCCCTTCAGGGGCAGGACTTCGGCCCCCGAGCCGCCTGCAGGCTGAGGGCCGGCATCGCTTCCGACTGCACCTCCGTGAACGTCTCTGAAGACGGCCGTATAGAGTGGACGCGGCCCTCTTTCAGCGGCAGCATACAGGAGACCGTTGCCTGCGAGAGCGTGCCTCAGCTCGCCACCATACGCGCCGGCGCGTTCAAGAAGGGCGAGGCAGGCGAAGCAGGCGCCGAGTACGTGAAGCTTGACAAGCTCCTTGGCCTGGAGGACATCCGCACGAAGCTGCTCGAGGTAATCAGGGGCGAGGGAGAGGAGTCCGTGGATTTGGCCGGCGCCGACATACTCGTGGCCGGCGGCATGGGCATGGGCGGCCCGGAGGGCATTGCAGAACTGCAGGCCCTGGCCGATGCCCTGGGCGGCACTATTGCGGCGTCCCGCGCCATGGTTGACGAGGGCTGGATTTCCTCCGCCTACATGGTCGGACAGTCCGGAAAGACGGTTGCGCCCAAGATATATATCGCCTGCGGCATCTCCGGCGCAATCCAGCACGTATCCGGCATGCGCGATTCCGGGCTGATTATCGCAATCAACAAAGACGCGGACGCGCCCATATTCAAGGTGGCGGATTATGGCATCGTGGGCAACGTCCACGAAATCCTGCCTCTGCTCACCGAGGCCGTAAAGAGCCTCAAGGCCTGACAACATAGGGCCGGAATCCCGGCCCTTTCATAAAAAATATAGGAGAGAATACAGATGCTGAATGAGAGAGAAATAAGCAAGCTTAAAGAACTGCTGGGCGATGCCGCTGTCGTCACAGAGGACATCCCGGCGGATTTCGGCCACGACGAACTGCCGGGAGGCGCGGCTTTTATGCCTGAAGCCGTCGTTGAACCCAGGAGCACCGCAGAGGTTTCCGAGGTGCTCAAGCTCTGCGCCGGGGCAAATGTACCCGTGACTGTCCGCGGCGCCGGCACCGGCCAGGTAGGCGGCTCGGTGCCCGTAAAAGGCGGCGTTGTCCTTTCCACCAAAAAGATGAACGCCATTCTCGGAGTTGACGAGGCTGCCAGGACCATTACGGTGCAGCCCGGCGCGCTGCTGCAGGAGGTTAAGGCCGAAGCCGAAAGCCACAAGCTCTATTATCCCCCCGACCCGGGAGAGAAAACTGCCACCATCGGCGGAAACGCCGCTACCAACGCCGGCGGACCCTGCGCCGTAAAATACGGGGTGACGAAGGACTATGTCCTCGATGCCGTTATCGTTCTTGCCGACGGCACCGCCGCCCGGCTTTCCGACAAGCCCGAATATGCGGCCGTAATAGGCTCCGAGGGCACCCTCGCCGTTATTACCGAGCTCACGCTCAAGCTCATTGAAAAGCCGCAGTCCGACGCCATACTGCTGCTGCCCTTCATGGACGGAGAAAGCTGCATTAAAGCCGCGCGTACCATTATGGACGGCGATTTTGCCCCCGCCACGGTCGAATATCTCGACACCGACCTCGTGGAATTTGCAGGCAAGGTTACCGGCAACCCCGTGTTCCCCGTCAAGATGGACGGCGAGCGCGTAGGCGCAACCCTCATGCTCACCATAGAGGGCGAGGACGAGGACAGCGTCATGGAAAAGATGGAGACGCTGGCTGAAATGGCCGAGGAGCTTGAGTGCATCGACATACTTGTTGGCGATACGCCCAGCATGAAGCGCGACTTCTGGGCCGCGCACGACGCTTTCCACACCTCGATGGAGAGCGGCGCAAAGTGTGCCTGTGAAGTGAATGTGAACGTCCCATTTGACGGAATTCTGGAATTCGTCGAATTTGCGAAGGCGGCCGGCGAAGAAAACGGCCTGAAAGTCATGTTCAACGCCCACCTTGGCAGCGGCGGCGTACATGTGCATGCCGTGGCGGACTGCAGCAAAGACGAATTCGCGCTGAAGGCTAAGGGGTTCCAGGACGCTGTCTATGGAAAGTGCGGCGAGCTCGGCGGCGATACGGCCGGCGAGTACGGCGTGGGCTACGCGAAGCTCGCATATCTGGGCGAGCAGGAGCGTCAGAGCTTTGCGGCCATAAAAGCAGAGCTCGACCCCAAGGGAATACTCAATCCTGGAAAGGTGGCAGAATAAAATGCTGAAAATACTTGTTTGCGTAAAGCAGGTGCCCGACGTTGACCAGATGCGTATGGACCCGGAGACCGGCAACCTTATACGCGCCGGCGTCCCCGCCATACTCAACCCGCTGGACGCCAACGCCCTCTCCGCCGCTGTGAGCGTCAAGGAGGAGTACGGCGGAGAGATTACGCTCATCACCATGGGGCCCCCCAACGCGGAGGCCGTGCTGCGCGAGTGCCTGGCCGTCGGGGCCGACAGGGCCGTCCTCGTCACGGACAGGGCCTTCGGCAACGCCGACACTTTGGCCACATCCTATTCCATAGTCTCGGCTGCAAAGCAGGTTGACAATTTCGACCTCATCTTCTGCGGCAAGGAGACTCTGGACGGCGCTACCGGCCAGATGGGTCCGCAGCTTGCAGAGCGTTTCGACGCCGCCCAGGTCACATCTGCTTCCCTCATCAGGGAGATAGACGAGGCAAACGGCACCCTCGTCGTTGAGCGCGAGCTGGAGAGCGGAATAGAGACCCTCAGGGTGAAGATGCCCTGCCTTTTCACTATGGAAAAGACGAATTATCCCGTCCGGATTCCGACGCTGAAGGGCAAAATGGCCGCGAAGAAGGCCGCCATTACGACGTTTACCGCCGACGACATTCCGGGGCTTGACAGGAACCGCATAGGCGACCCCGGTTCGCCGACGAAGGTTCCCCGCATGTTCCCGCCGGTCATGCCCGAGCCCGGCCAGATTATCGATGAAGGCAGCGTCGAGGGCAGCGTTGCCAAGCTGCTGACTCTGATTAAGGAATGAGGAGGCCGGAGAGATGAACAAGAACGAATACAAGGATATGTGGGTATATGTGGAGCACGACGGCAAGGCCGCGCATCCCGTCGCTCTTGAGCTCTGCTGTGAGGTGCGCAAGCTCTGCGACCTGTCCGGAGACCGCCTGGTAGCGGTAGTTGCCGGCGAGCTTCCGGAGAGCGAACTCGACAAGGTGAAGGACTGCGGCGCCGACGGCATCATACGCGTGCACGGCAGCGGCTACGAGCGCTACAATACCGAGGCCTATACCAACCTCTTTGCCCAGCTCTGCCTGAAGTATAAGCCCTCCGCGGTTTTCGTGGGCGGCACCGTCAATGGCCGCGACTTTGCCCCGCGCTTTGCCGCGCGCATAGAGACCGGCTGCACCTCCGACGCCACCGAACTTATCTACAACCCCGAGTCCGGAGACATCGAGTTCGTAGAGCCCGCCGCGGGCGGCAAGATTATGGCCGTCATCACCATCCCCGTCCTGCGCCCGCAGGTCGGCACAATACGCCCGGGCACCTTCAACTACGCTCCCACGGGCCGGAAAGAGACAGTGGAAGTCATAGACGAGGATATATCCTTCGACCCCGAACGGATTCGCAGCGAGTTCATTGACTTCAAGTCCGACGCATTTGACCCGGAGCTGGACATCTCCGACTGCGACACCATCGTGTGCGTGGGCAACGGCCTGAAGGATGAGAGCCTCGACAAATACCGCGAGCTCGCCGCGCTGCTCGGCGGCAAAATAGCCGCCACGAGGCCAGTAGTTGACCGTGAGCTCCTGCCATACAAGCTGCAGGTCGGCCAGTCCGGCGTCATGATAAAGCCCAAGCTCTACATAGGCTTCGGCATTTCCGGCGCCGTCAACCACGTGACCGGCGTAAACGCCGACAAGTTCATCGCCGTCAATAAAGACCCCAACGCGCCCATATTCAATTACTGCGATTACGGCATCGTGGGCGATATGGACGAGGTCTGCGATGAGATGATAAGGCAGCTCAAGGGCTGAAACGTGATGTAAGTGAAGACAGCTGCGTCAGGCTTGCGCTCGACGCAGCTGTTTTTTGTTTTCACAATGTGGTACAATATCCGCAGAGGCGCCGTGAATTAAAAAATGCGCCATGGAGGTACCATGATTATTTACTATACCGGAACCGGCAACAGTCGTTACTGCGCCGGATACCTGGCCAAAGAGCTCAATACCGGGACGCTGGACGCGTTCAATTACATCCGTGACGGCATAGCCGGGGAATTTATCTCGGACGAACCATGGGTCTTTGTCTCGCCGACGCACGGCTGGCGGCTGCCGGAGATATTTTCGGATTTCATAGAGTCGGCTTGCTTTTCCGGAGACAGACGGGCGTATTTCGTCATGACCTGCGGCACGGATATCGGGGCGGCGGGCCGCTTCAACCGCAAGCTCTGCGAGCGGAAGGGGCTTGAATATATGGGCACGGCGGCAGTGGTAATGCCGGAAAACTACGTGGCCATGTTTCCCGTGCCGGACGAGGCCGGGGCCAGAGAAATCGTGGCGAAGGCCCGCCCGGCGCTCAACAGGACGGCGGAGACAATCGGGGCGGGGGAGAGGCTCGCGGAAGGCGCGCCCGGCGTCCTTGACCGGCTCAAATCCGGGCCGGTGAATGCTGCCTTCCGCCGCTTTATAATCGGCGACAGGCGCTTCACGGTCTCCGGCTCGTGCATCGGATGCGGGAAATGCGCCCGGCTTTGCCCGGTCGGGGACATAGAGCTCAGGGACGGCCGTCCCGTCTGGCTGGGCCGCTGCACCCACTGCATGGCCTGCATCTGCTCCTGCCCCGCGCTCGCCATTGAATACGGCCGCGCCAGCGCCGGCAAGCCACGGTACAGGTGCCCGGAGGAATAGGCGTCACAGCCAGAGGACCTTCGGCGGCTTCCTGGGGACGCGGCGGCTGTATTTCACATCGCTGTGTCCTATGCACAGCGTGGTCACAGGCTCTATACCGGCAGGAAGCTCCAGCAGCTCGCGCAGCTTCGCGCTCTGCTTGACCGCGTGTACAAAATATCCGCTGTACAGCACGCCCAGGCCCATGCTGCCCGCCAGCAGCTCCATGTACGAGGATGCCAACGCGGGGTCAACGTCGCGATGCCCCGCTGTGACAATGGCGGCCGGCGCGCCCTTGAAGAAAAAGTGGCGGTCGATTTCATCTCCGCCGCGTTTGAGCAAAGCGGACGTGAGAGGGGAGGAGAGGAAAATCCGCGCCGCCTCGGCCTCGGCCTCCGCCAGCTTTTCGCGCAGGACTATGAAACGGACGCCCTGGGCATTGCTGCCCGTCGGGCAGTAGCGTCCGGCCTCGAGTATGCGCTCCAGCTCCTCGGTTGTGACCGGCTCGGCTGTGAAGCGGCGGGCCGAACGGCGGCTTTCCATGGCCAGCAGCAGCCGTGCCGGGTCAAATTCGGTCAGAGGACAGGTGCCCTCGAGCCCCTTCAGGTCATATCCCGGCATGTCCACTGCGTTCACGGGACAGATGGCGTAGCAGTGCCCGCACTCTATGCAGCGGCTGCCCTCATTTACCCGCGCCCTGCCGTCTTCGAGGACGATATGGCGGCTCACGCAGTCGGCCGCGCACTCGCCGCAGCCTATGCACTTGTCCCGATTGATTCTGATTGCGTCCATTTCAGGCCTCCTTGTTGATAAAAAAGCGTTTTACGGCTCTGGATATGCCGAGCGCAAGGGCGCGATGCCCCTCCGGCAGGAGATGCACCCCGTCGAAGGCCAGGCGCGGTTCCCAGGCGGACGCGTCGGCAAAGCCCTGGCCGAGCCTTGCGGCCAGAGGCCCGTACAGCCCGGCGAGGGCCCGCGAGGCGTCTGTAAGCGCGTTGTCCGCAACCCACGAGCCCGGCTCGAGCGGTGGCGGCGCAACGACCAGCGCGCGGCCCTTTTCGCAGCCGGAGAGGAAAACCTCCATGCGCCGTGCGCACTCTGCCGGCGCGAGGCCCTGCAGGATGTCGTTCGTGCCCAGCATTATAATCAGGCCCTCGTCCGGCGCAGGCCCGCGGCTCATGGGACGAAGCGGAATCGTACGTCCGTTTGCGCCCAGGTTCTCGCAGTCCATGCCGCAGAGCACGGCCAGGAGATCCACCCAGCGCTCGGAGGCCGGATAACGGCCGCCAAGATATGAGCGCGGGTCGAAGCCATAGGTGTTGGAGTCGCCGTAACAGAGCAAACGCATATTGTCACCTCCTGCGGAGCTGGTTTTATTTTATCGTTGAAAGGCCGAAATTGCAACCTTTCTCCGCACATGAGAGCGGCGCAATACAGGCCGGGGAACTTTAACGGGTTAAAAACGTCTACTCAACAGTCGTTCATATATTATGGAGGGATAATTATGAAAAAGATTCTCGCTGCGTCCTTCGCCGCAGCCCTGGCGCTGTCGCTCTGCACGATGGCGCTGGCCGACAAACCAGCGCTTTCCGACGTGCATGAAGGCCAGTGGTTCTACGATGAGGTCAACGCCATGGTCGAGGCCGGATACATCACAGGCTACGAGGACGGCACCTTCATGCCCGGCAAAGAGGTCTCAGCTGTGGAATTCGTGACCATGACCGCGCGCAGCTTCGGCCTGGAGACCGGAGAGGAGTACGGGCACTGGGCTGGACGTCAGATGGGCAGGGCCTACGACCTGGGCTGGCTGAGCGAGCGCGACTGCCCGTATACGGAGTGGAATATGCCCGTGGACCGCCAGCTGGCCTGCAAAATCCTCGCCGTGGCTCTGGGGCTCAACACGGAGAGCGACTACCTGCCTTTCAAGGACTATGCCGACGTGGGCCAGGACTATGTGCGCTATATGGGCGCCATGTACGCCGAGGGACTTATTACCGGCTATGAGGACAACACCCTGCGTCCGGCCCACATACTCACGCGCGCGGAGGCGGCGACGCTGATATACCGCGCCGGAGAAGCGGGAGGCGAGCTGATAACGGCGGCGCCCGACGGCACGCCGTTTGCGCAGAACATAAATCTCTCGGGCTATGATAACCCCAACTTTACCATAAAAGTCAACAGCGGCAAGGCGGTTGTGGACATACATTCAATAGAGCTCTGGACGGACGCGGCCGACCCCGCGAGCCCGGAGGGGCAGAGGCGCGCCGCGGTGACCGAGGCCATGAAGCATACGCGCATAATACCGGCCACGAGCAGCATACTGAACGTCTGGGAGCTGCCCTGCACGAGCACCTTCCCCGGACGCGACGCCTGGGCCGTTATCGCCACTGCGGACGGCAGATGGTATCGCGTTGACCTCAGCGGACAGTATAACGAGGGCGTGCCTGAACTGGAGGAGATACCGGAGCTGCGCGGCAAGACGATAACCGGGCTCTACTGGCGCAGCACGACGCGCGTTGAGGACGGCGCCGAGGTGATGGGAGAGGATTATCTGATAGCAAGGCTGGGCAATTATTTCGAAGTTGCCGTTTGAGCGGCGGATACTGCCTGCCGCGCTTGACAATCGTGGGTATAAGTGATATTATACCCGCGTAAAAAGGCTGTGACGGAGTTGCGCGCCGCGTTGGCCGCCGTTCAGAGAGGACGCTCGCCCGTGCTGTGAGGGCGTCCCGGCGGGGATGGCGCGTTACCGCTCCCGAGCCGGCATGGGGAAAACGGGGCGCTGGGGGCGCAATATGACGCCAGAGCTGACTGTGAGTATCCCTGCCCGCGTGGCCGCGTTAAGGCCGCTTGAGTTAAAACTCAGGGTGGAACCGTGCATCACTGCACCCCTGGCATCGGCTGGGGGTGCTTTTCATTTCAATGGAGGCATCACAATGGACGAGAAGAAAAACCTGTACACCTTTGAGAACAAGGAATACCGCGACACCTACCGCCACTCCACCAGCCACGTCCTCGCCCAGGCTGTAAAGCGCCTGTATCCCGAGAGCAAGCTGGCGATTGGCCCGGCTATCGAGAACGGCTTTTACTATGACATCGACTCCGACGTCACCTTCACACCCGAGGTGCTGGAGAAGATAGAGGCCGAGATGCGCAGGATATGCAAGGAAAAGCTGCCGATAGAGCGCTTTGAGCTGCCCCGTGAGGAGGCCATCAGGCTCATGGCCGATAAGGACGAGCCCTACAAGGTCGAGCTGATTGAGGACCTGCCCGAGGACGCCGTCATAAGCTTCTATAAGCAGGGCGAGTTCACCGACCTCTGCGCCGGCCCGCACCTCGACTCCACCGGCCGGATAAAGGGCAACGCGATAAAGCTCATGAACTGCACCGGCGCTTACTGGCGCGGCGATTCGAACCGCAAGATGCTCCAGCGCATCTACGGCACCTGCTTCATGAAAAAGGACGAGCTCGACGAGTACCTCGCCCGTCTCGAGGAAGCGAAGAAGCGCGACCACCGCAAGCTCGGCCGCGAGCTGGGGCTCTTCATGATGAACGACGCCGGCCCGGGCTTCCCCTTCTTCCTGCCCAACGGCATGACGCTGAAGAACACGCTCATTGACTACTGGCGCGAGATACACAAGCGCTACGGCTACGTAGAGGTCTCCACCCCCGTGATACTCAACCGCTCTCTCTGGGAGCGCAGCGGCCACTGGGACCACTACAAGGACAATATGTACACCACCGTCATTGACGAGCAGGACTACGCCATAAAGCCCATGAACTGCCCCGGCGGCATGCTGGTCTATGAGAGCGAGCCGCACTCCTACCGCGACCTGCCGCTGCGCGTGGGCGAGCTGGGCCTTGTCCACCGCCACGAGCTGAGCGGCGCACTGCACGGCCTCTTCCGCGTGCGCTGCTTTACCCAGGACGACGCGCACATCTTCATGACCCCCGAGCAGATGAAGGATGAGATAAAGGGCGTTGTCCGCCTCTTCGACGAGGTGTACTCCACCTTCGGCCTCAAATACGAGATAGAGCTCTCCACCATGCCGGAGGACCACATCGGCACCGTGGAGCAGTGGGAGCACAACCAGGACATACTCAAAGAGGCCATCACCGAGATGGGCAAGAGCTTCGTTATCAACGAGGGCGACGGAGCTTTCTACGGCCCCAAGCTGGACTTCCATCTCGCCGACAGCCTGGGACGCACCTGGCAGTGCGGCACGATACAGCTCGACAGTCAGCTGCCCGAGCGCTTTGAGCTCGAGTACGTGGGCGAGGACGGAGCCAAGCACCGACCCGTCATGATTCACCGCGTGGTGCTGGGCAGCATTGAGCGCTTCATCGGCGTTATCACCGAACATTTCGGCGGCGCCTTCCCCACCTGGCTGGCCCCCGTGCAGGTCAAGGTCATGCCCATAACCGACCGCAGCCGCGACTATGCCCAGAGCGTAGCCGACGAGCTGAACGCCCACGGCATCCGCGTCGAGACCGACTTCCGCAATGAGAAGATTGGCTACAAGATTCGTGAGGCCCAGAGCAAAAAGATACCCTACATGCTCGTTATCGGCGACAAGGAGGCTGAAAACGGCACTGTCTCCGTGCGTACCCGCTCCGGAGGCGACAAGGGCGCCGTCAGCCTGGACAAGTTCCTCGCCGACATCACCGGGGAGATAAAGAGCCGCTCGCTCAGCCTCTCCGAATAACTGAAAGGAGTTAAACTACGATGAAAAAGTTCCTCTGCGTGGTCCTCGCGCTCTGCATGGTCCTGGCCCTGGCCGCCTGCGGCGACGACGGCGACGACAACGTGCAGCCCAGCGGCACCGACGTTTACCCCAACGGCGTAACCCCGACCGACCTAGACACCAGCACTCCGGAGCCCACCCCGGAGCCTGAGGACCTCAACACCCTGACCATAAAGGGCATCATAGACATGATTAAGAACGGCCAGATAACCGGCATGGGCTATGAAGGCTTCAGCTACGAAGACGGCAAGCTCGTGCTGACCGACGTGCATCTGAGCGATGACAGCGCCTCCGGCCCGATAGTCTCCTTCGACGGAGGCGACCTGGAGATAGTGATTAGCGGCGACTGCTCGATAACGACTGTCGCCGGGGTGCCCGTAATAGCGGGCGGCGAGGGCTGCAGCCTCACCATAAGCGGCGACGGCACTCTGACCCTCTCCGCAGACGCCGCCGCGGCCATAGATGTCAGCGGGAACGTGACCGTCAACTGCGGCCTCAACGCAACCGGCGCGCCCGCGACCTCCAGTGCCGGCGTGACCGCCGGCGATGGCTTCAGCATAACCGCGAACGAAGAGGGCAACCTGGTCGTCAGCGCCGCCTGAGCCTGCAAGCAAAATTTCACAAGAATAAACCTGTCCGCCCCCTCGTATGCTATGTGCGAGGGGGCGATTTTCATAATTAAAAGACGAAAGCTTATTCTGGCCGTAGCGGTGCTCTTCGCGCTGAATATAAGCGTTATAGCGCTTGTACAGGCGGCGGGAGCGGAGACCTATGACCGCGGCTCACAGGGCGCAACCGTGCGGGAGATACAGCAGCGCCTCTCCGACTGGGGTTATTATGACGGCGGCATAGACGGCATATACGGCGTCAAGACGGAGGAGGCCGTGCGGTATTTTCAGGAGACGAACGGCCTGGCCGTGGACGGCAGGGCCGGCCCGGAGACGCTGGAGGCCCTGGGCTTGCCGGCGGGCGCCGGCACGCCGGGGGAGGACGCCTCGGGCGAGCTTGCTCTTCTGGCGCGGCTGATATCCGCCGAGGCGCGCGGTGAGCCCTACGCCGGACAGGTGGCGGTGGGCGCTGTGGTGCTCAACCGGGTGGAGCACCCGTCTTTCCCCAATACGATAGCGGAAGTTATCTTTCAGCCGGGGGCCTTCAGCTGTATGCTTGACGGGCAGTGGGACGAGCCCGTCAGCGAAAGCGCCTACGCGGCTGCGCGCGACGCCCTGAACGGCTCGGACCCGAGCGGAGGGGCGATATACTACTTCAATCCCGCGACGGCTACAAGCGCCTGGATATGGTCCAGGCCGGAGATACTGACCATAGGCAACCACCGCTTCTGCGCGTAAAAAAGCGCCGCCTCCGAGTCCGGGGGCGGCGGTACATAATGACTATTTGAAAAGGGCTATGATTTCGGCCAGATTTGCTCTGTCAACCGCGCTGGCGGGCCCGTGGCACATGTCCAGCGTGAGCTGCTCGGCGGCGCTCAGCTCGCTCTTGGCGCTCAGCCTGCCGGCGATTTCCTTGCACTTGAATTTCATCACGAGCTTCATTGGCCCCTTGAGACGGGCTATGTCGAAGCCGCCCTGGAGATAGAAGACGGGCACTCCGGAGGGAATCTTTTCCGTATTGCGCAGTCCCTCGGCCAGCTCGGCGCCGGGAGGGCTCATGCCAACTCCGACGGCGCAGACAACCTTGTAATGTCCCGCGCACTTCCTGTAGCCGACTATCTTGCCCGCGAAGAGCCAGCCGAGATATATGACCTCGGCACCCTTGTGACACTCGGGCACATTTCCGAGCTTGTAGCTGGGCATGTCCAGAGCCCGGCCCAGCAGCTTCGCGTACTGTTCGGTGTAGCCGGTGTTGGAGCTGTAGACAATTATTCTCGAATTGACCATTGGATATCCTCCTTAAAAGAAATGTGAAACGAATTATGACACAAGTATAACAGACTTCCCGCAAAAAGCAAGACTTTTGCGAGAAGTTGCACAAATAATACAGGAGGTTTATCGCTGGCTTTGGTCCGACCGCCCAAGTTACAGCTCTTTGTACATGGCCGGAGCGTCGCTCTTGCCGGTATGCTCGTCCACGGACAGCACTTCCGCTCTGAGCGTGCGTTCGCCGAAGGTTATGGACAGAGTGTCGCCCGGCTTCACTTCGGCTCCGGCCTTTACGACGCGGCCGTTTATCGAAACGCGCCCCGCGTCGCAGGCCTCGTTGGCTACGCTGCGGCGCTTTATAATCCTGGATACCTTCAGAAATTTGTCTATTCTCATAATACACCTCAATCCATCAACCGGGGGTCGAAGTCCTCGGGCTCCAGCCAGGGTGAGAGCTCCGTAAGGACGGTCTGTATGCCTCCGACGGCGTTCAGCAGGCCGTCAGAGTCAAGTACAAGCGAGACGTCGGGCCGGCGGGGCAGGCTGCAGCTCACGAAGCTGCCCTTGCCGGGCAGGCTCTTGCAGGCAAGCGCGCCGCCGTGCATGGCGACTATGACGCCGGCGAAGCTCGAGGCGAGGCGGCCGGAACCGTCTGAGGAGCACGCGGGCCCGCCTCCGTCGTCGTTGACGGAGAAAATAGTCTGCTCGCCGTCGTTTCTAACGCTGAGCGAGAGCGTTTTTCCGGCAGACATATGCGAAAGGCTGCCGTATATGAGCTGAAGCAGCGCAAGCTCCATAAGCGCGGGGTCAAAAGTGGCCGGTACTGTTTCGCCGAAAGCACAGGTGTGCGTGACGTTTATGCCCCGCCGTCTGGCGAAGAAGCCAACCGTGCTTGCAAGCTGCTTGCAGAAAACCGCGGCGTCGAGATTCACGCACTCCGGCTGCCTGCGCCCGGATATAAGAGCCTCCATTGTGAAGCGGCAGCTCAGCATGCGCTCCATTACCGCGGAGTCGCGGTGCACCTCTTCGGCCAGCCGCCCCAGGGCGTTTCCGTCGTTCGCGCGGCCGGTCTGTTCCCATACGCCCTGCTCCGTCATATCCAGCAGCAGAGTGCTCAGGGAGACGATATGGTTTTTCAGCTCGGCGAACAGCTCCTGCAGCTGATGCCTCAGCTGCGCGTTGTATGGCGCCGAGACGCCGCCGGGGCCGTCCGGGGATTCGATATAGTAAACGGCTGCCCCCTCGCAGCCGGCGGAGCGGACGGAAAATGTGTCCTGACCGATTTTAACGCTGCCGGCGCCTTCCCCGAGGAGCTCGGCCGCGGGAAAGCCCAGGTGCGGGCCGATAAGGTCTATGGCCGCCTGGTTCATATACTGTATTACGCCATCCTCGGCGACGAGGACGGCGCTGCTTACCGGCGCAAACAGGGCGGCAAGCTTTTTTATGTTTTCTGACATGCTAACCTCCAGCAGCGGCTTCGCCCTGACGGACGAAAAACAAAAGGCACAGTTTATTAATTATATCACTTATTTCGACAAAATTCAACGAATATTTACAATTTTGGATTTTTCAGCGGCCGGCGCCGCCCGCGCCATGTTATGATATGCCGAGTTAGCGGCTTTGCGCCGGCTAAAAAATTGGCAATCGCTACAAAACGTATGGAATGTTTAGAATATTGCAAATAGGTATTGAAATTTCCGCCCGAATGTTATAGAATGATTCCGGCCAAAATAAAGCTTATAAAACCTATTTCAGATATGGAGGAATTACAAATGAGCATCCGTGTAGGTATCAATGGCTTCGGCCGCATCGGCCGTCTGGTCTTCCGCGCCGGCATCGTCCGCGACGACATCGAGATAGTCGCCGTGAACGCCCCCGACAAGAAGCCCGAGCAGCTCGCCTACGTCGTAAAGTACGACACCGTCCACGGCCGTTTCAACGGCACTGTCGACGTCGTTGACGGCAACCTCGTTGTCAACGGCAAGACCGTCAAGCTGCTTGACTCCCGCGATCCCGCTCAGCTGCCCTGGGGCGAGCTGGGTGTCGATTACGTCCTCGAGTGCACCGGCAAGTTCCTGACCAAGGAAGCCGCCCAGCCGCACCTCGACGCCGGCGCCAAGGTCGTTGTTCTCTCCGGTCCCAGCAAGGACGACACCCCGATGTTCGTCTGCGGCGTCAACCTGGACAAGTATGATCCCAGCATGACCGTCGTCTCCAACGCCAGCTGCACCACCAACTGCCTGGCTCCTCTCGCCAAGGTCATTAACGATAACTTCGGCATCGTCGAGGGCCTCATGACCACCGTGCACGCCGGCACCGCCAGCCAGCAGGTCGTTGACGCCTTCTCCAAGAAGAACTGGCGCCTGAGCCGCAGCTGCTTCGACAACATCATCCCCA